>JADFKH010000021.1 GCA_022565025.1 Pseudomonadota bacterium | reverse complement strand
TCAGAACGGTGCTCGCCATAGACCGCGGCGCGCTTTAGGAATTCGGGTTGGCCCGAATGTTTCATCTTTGCAATAGACAAGCCCGCATCGATCGATTGCGTTGAAGAATGATCGGGTCCACTGATCGTCCGTCACCTACCGCTCAGCAAAGACTGTCAGTATTTACAGTTGACCAGCGCTAACAATTATGATGAAAATTAGCTCCGGCTGGGAAAAACTGCTACCAGTCCAGGGCACTCCGGGCACGGACGCGAATTGCAGGGAAGCGGACCGAAAAGGTCGGGCAAATTCAAGGATGAAATCACGGACGGAACCAGCCAGAGGCAGCACTAGAGGCTAAAGGGATGTAGTCTGTACCTCTGAGCATCGGAGAGCGATACACCGACGTCGTGGGCTACAAGGATATGGCCCTCGGCGTTTTCACATTAGTTATCAGTTGGTAACTCTGCGAGGCGACCGGGATTCAATATATGCAATCCACGGCCGTCTGCACGTTCCTTGTCTGCACGTTCCTTGTCTGCACGTTCTTTGAGTATTTGCTGATAGATTTCTTCCCGGTGTACCGGGATCTCACGCGGCGCCTCGATCCCAATAAGTACTTGATGACCTTTCACGCCCAATACTGTAACGGTGATGTTATCACCGATGATAATTTTCTCCCCACTACGCCTTGTCAAAATGAGCATAGCAACCTTTCTATGGTTTCGGGCACATCATGAGTCCCTTCACTCAATAGATATTCTTCGTTCATGCCAATACCATCGCGAGACGATTAAAAAAAACACAGTCTGCGCGACCCGCGAGATAACGAGCGTTTCAATCCTTTGAAGTGCCTTACGAACTGGTCAATCCTTTGAAGTGCAAACCGAATTTGCCATTGACGCGTCTACAAGTATACTTTGATGCCTGCGCCAGGATCACACCACTGACACCCTTAATACCTACCGTTTATCAGGATTTTTACGGTAGGCCAGGGAGTACCGACCGTAGGGTTGAGGATTCTGCACGCTCAGACGCCGCCGCACCATCGGTTTTGTGCGATGAAAGCGGGCGATGGGTTGACTCTGAGTTGGCGTGGGTTTGAGGGCGGTACATTCGATAACAGCGCGAGTTTTCCATGCAATATGCACCAGTGGACCAATAGTGCTCATCCATCTATGCTTACAAACCACTATATATTTAGTCTGGTAAAAGGAGAACACCCCAGTGAAGTCGCTCATCCTCGCTGCCATTGCAGCCCTCGTTTGCTCCTTTTGTGTCATCGCCGAATCCAATACCTTCCGAACCTTCAAGGCCGAAGATGTATTTGCACTGGAGTGGGCTGCCGACCCGCAGGTTTCGCCGGATGGCAAACGCATCGTCTACGTTCGAACCGCTTTCGACAAGCGCCTGGATCGTGCTGTTGGCACGCTTTGGATGCTCGACGCTCGTAGCGGCGAACATCGCCCGCTGATCACTCACGCCGGTGGTTACTCGTCGCCACGCTGGTCACCACGTGGTGACCGCATCGCCTACCGCGCCAGCGGCGAGAACGGCTCTCAGCTACGCATTCGTTTTCTCGATGACGGCGCGGATTTCGCTGTGGCCCAGTTTTTTGAGGAGCCCGGGCAGTTCAGCTGGTCACCCGATGGCAAACAACTGGCATTTTCGATGTTTGTCGCTGGGGAAACGCCCTCTTTTACCAAGCCACCCAAAGCACCTGAGGGCGCAATATGGGCGGAATCAGTGCGCGTCTTTGATGACTTGATCATTCGCTTTGATGGTCAGGGTTGGCAGCACAAAGGCACGGACCATATTTTTGTGGTCTCGACGCTGGGCGGCGAGCCCCGTCAACTCACGGATGGAGACAACGATTTCGCCAATCCGATATGGCTCAACAACGACACGATTCTGGCCGAAGGCAATGAGGCTGAAGATGCCGATCTGAACCCGGTCGAGCGTGAAATCTATGCCATCGACCTGAATGGCAACCAGCGCCGTGCGCTAACCACACGTGCAGGCCCGGACACAAATCCCACTGTTTCACCAGATGGCAAGACTATTGCTTATACCGGTTTTGATGACCATCGGCGGGCCTACGAGCAAAACGACCTTTACCTGATGAATGCGGACGGCTCGCAGCCCCGAAACCTCACCAGCGACTATAACTACCCCATCAGCAGCCCGCAGTTCTCGGCCAATGGGCACTCCATTTACGCAAACGCATTGATCGAAGGGGAGAACACGCTGGTGGAGATCAGCTTGGACGGCCGAGTCAAGCGCCTGGCCAGGGACGTGGGTGGCACCAGCCTTGGCAGGCCTTACGCATCGGGCTCTTTCAGTACGGCCAGCGACAAAGCGGGCGTCATTGCCTACACCCAGCATCGGCCAGACCGACCGGCAGATGTAGCGGTAATTCGAAGCAGCGGTGAGCCAAAACGTCTCACCGATCTGAATCAAGATATCCTGAGCCATATCGACCTTGCACCGCTGGAAGAAATTCAAGTGAAGTCGAGCCATGATGGGCGTACCATCGAGGCCTGGATCGCCACGCCGCCCGGTTTCAAGGCCGATGGCAGTTATCCGCTGATTCTGGAAATCCACGGTGGACCCTATGCCATGTACGGGCCCGGTTTTGCCGCTGAAATTCAGCTTTACGCGGCCGCAGGCTATGTGACCGTCTATACCAACCCCCGAGGTTCCACGGGTTATGGAAGTGATTTCGCACAAGAGATTGATCTGGCATATCCGGGCAATGACTATGACGACTTGATCAGCGTGGTTGATGCCCTGCTGGAGAAGAACTATGCCGATCCCGAGCGTCTGTTTGTTACCGGGGGCTCCGGTGGAGGCGTGCTGACGGCCTGGATTGTTGGCAAGACCGACAAGTTTGCTGCGGCCGCTACCGTCAAGCCAGTGATCAATTGGGTGACGATGGCGACGGCGGCGGATATCGGGGCTTTTGTGGTGCGCAATTGGTTGAAGGCTGCGCCTTGGGAGGATCCGGAACTTTATTGGCGGTTATCGCCAATATCGCTGGTTGGGAATGTGACCACGCCTACCATGGTGATGGTGGGGGAGGAGGACTGGCGGACGCCAACCTGGGAGGCGGAACAGTTTTATGGGGCGCTGAAACTTAGAGGGATTGAGACGGCTCTGGTCAGGGTGCCGGGGTCTTCGCATCATATTGCGGGGAGACCCAGTCGGTTGATAGCCTAGACTGGGAACATACTTGGCTGGTTCGAGAAATTTGATGCAAAGTCCAAGGATGACCCCAAGCCACGCGAACAGTGAAACCGGTTTATTCAAGTGTAGCGTCCTGAACTATGTGGCGAATGTAGATGCCCATCACTAACTCCATCGAGATAATTTTCAGACTTTATCTCAGATAGGAGCCGACAAGATATACAGAGCCCGCAGTCATCATGATCAAGCTCGTTATGCGGGTGCTCTGGATCTGCGGTGGCAATAATTTCTCAACCAGTACGAACGCACTGATCGCAAGTATCCAGATAAGATTCATCACGCCACCAACAAATAACAAGCCCATTAACAGCCAACAACACCCCAGGCAATATGCGCCATGGCTTAAGCCGAGTTGGAAAGCACCGCGTATGCCCTTTTTATAATGGGTCGCCATGAACATGACGGGTGATTGGCAGTGTTTGAGGCAACTATTTTTAAACGGGGTGAGCTGATAGATGCCAGCGGCAACCAGGAGCGCTGCGCCGAGACTGCTACTGGTCGTTACCATCATCGGTGATAGCAGCGCAGCCATCGCCATCGCCCATTGTAATGCAGTTGCCACAACGCTAAACAAAATCCAGATCACAATATAGCCAAAAACAAATACCAAGCTGGGGGTGACTAACGGGTCTTGAGACTCCTCCCTGGCGACAATGCGAGCGTAGATAAGTACTGAGCGCATGGCAGATGGAACCATCATGGCAAACATCATCACTGCCCACATCACAAACATCATGACAAAGTCGGTTGGCGTCCAGGAGTGTATTCCTGACGCCATATTGGGCATGTCACGCATATTGAGATCTAGAACAAGCAGATAGGCCCACGCCAACGCCACCAGCGCAGCGAGCGAGGATATGATCAGATACCGATCCCGCTGTTTTAGCGGTATCGAGGATAGTCTGCTCACACGTCTTTGACTAAACCATCCTGGTCGTAGTGAAGTGTACAAAACTGTGCATAGGTCTTGTCCAGCTCCATCGCCAAGGGGCCCGTGACCGTCGCTGTCCCCTGACCGAGTTCCGCATAGGTAAACTCGAAACTACCTGCGGTTCTGGCGAGTGCAATATGAAATTCCTCGCCGTCGAACTCATTGATAAGCGGAGAGCCGACCGTGTCAATAAGACCGGGTATTTTCAAACGGGCGGTACGTGCCTCAATATCTATTTCGTACTCAATGGGCAGGTAAAGAGCATCCAACACATCACTGCAGGTACTGCCAAATACTGAAAAGTGGTTGGAGCCCGGCTCACCGGCTTCGCCCTGAACAATTTTTGTCAGTGCATCGCGTTGATCCGAATCAGCGCGTTCATCGATTATCACCAGCTGTTTGCCATTACCCTCCGCTATTTCACCGGGCCAGATCATGATGAATGCCCAGTTCAGCCCACTCAAGGAAGTATCATTGAAATACCCTTCTTCAATATGCCCGCCCTCGACAAACTGGCAAAAGCCATGGGTTGAAGGCAGGTTGAACTGACATCCGCAATTGGTCGCACAATTACAGTTACCATACGTGTTGGTTCGTATCATCCACCGGTCGGACATGGGCTACACTTCTCTTTCATTTGATGTGTGCGGAAAACATGCACAGTTAGGGTCATTGATAGCAATTTTTCATTATATATTGAGTGTGGCGATGAGCAAGAGTCGATGGTTTGTTGACTCCATTATTGTTTGTCCAGTTTTGACCAGGTCAAGAGCAGTTTGAGGTCCTTGTTGAGTCCATTGGGATCAGACTCGGCGCTGTAAAGCATCATCAAATTCCCCAGCGGATCGATCAGATAGGTCGTGGCCTCGCCACTATTGCCCGCAGCATCGTCAGCGGATGCCAGTGCTTCAGTAAGTAAACCGTCGGGATCGCTGATCAGCGTGAACTTTGGGTACACGGCTGACAGGTTTGCCCGTGTTTCACCACTCATCCAACCCTGAGCCACCAGAGCAATGCGCACCCGGTCCTGGTTACGCCCGGAAGCGCGGTGAACCTGGCGCAGCAAGGTGATGCGGGAGATACAATCATCATCACAGGATGGCTGAATCGGATACAGAATCACCCAATGCCGATCGAGGGCAGCCTCCACCGAAGACCCTTGTTCGTCTCCGACTTGGTTCTCGGTGCGGTTTTCCAGGGTCAGACCGGTCCAGGAGACCGGAATCTGTGGTTCCACCAGAATTCCGTAATTGCGTGTGGATTCAGCCTCGAATTCGATCACGCCGGTGTACATGAACCAGGCCAGTAACAGCGGCAACAGGAAAAAGGCAAGGATGATGAGCAGGATGGCCCAGGGGGATACGGATTTCATAATAACTGCTTCATGGTTTCGTTGGCGGTATGATACATTGACAATAGTCGCTCGAGTTCTGTAGCATGAATTACACCATGGAGCGGGTCGGTAAGATGACACGCTCCTTGTTTCTGCTTACTGCGCAAAAATTAACGCCAAAACGAAGGGGAGTAAACTATAAACAAAGTTATCCTGATTCTTTTAGCAGCGGTGTTGACCACAATCATCGCGGCAAAGTTGGCATACGAGGCTACTTCCTACACGGGCAGCGAGCCTGTCCATCAACCCTGGGTACAGAACACGATGGAGTTCGTTGCCTGGAACGATCAACAGTGGATCGCGTGGATACACGATGGCGCATTCGAACAGATTCCACAGAATGAGAAAGACTGGAGCCGCCACTCCAACCCCACCCTGGCGTTCACCGACTGGGAGGGCGAAAAGTGGCAGGCAAAAATCGACGGCGACGAGTTTTTACTGGCCCATCGCGGTGACTGGGCAGGACTTGTCGAACGCACCAGCGCCATCCGATATCGTGACTGGACAGGCACAAATCAGCTGCGAACCTTGGTCCAGTTGAGGCGTTAACAGGCCATGTTGAACTCTGCCTTCTTATACTCTACTCTATGCTCAAATTTGTAGTGTAATGGCGGATAGAAATCAACAGATAAAATTGCTGACAACTATAGGAGAGTAGGATCAGTCGCGACCCTAAAACCCGCCGTTAAGACGTAGAGATTCGCCGGATGATTCGGTAAAATCTTACCATTCATCCAATCACACAATTCCATCCTGATGATTGAGAGGGCTACTTTGCCAAATCCCTCAGAAAAAGGGCGGAGAGAAGCTTGACTTCGCTCGCTGACAGGCTACGAACTGGCCTGCAAGTGGTACTTTTGTGCGTTTTTTCCTCCGATTCGTTTGCCATTGAATACGATATGCGCGCAGGTGTCACCGACCTGAGCCAGCGCGTCCAGGGCATCCACCACATGGGTTTCTACGTCTGCGTCGTCGTCGGCATCATCGTTTTCGGCGCCATGTTTTATACCATGTTTGCCCATCGGCGCAGCCGGCATCCACAGCCCGCCCAGTTTCATGAAAGCCTGACAGTGGAAATGATTTGGACCGTGATCCCGATACTGATCCTGATCGTCATGGCCATCCCGGCGACTTTGGCGCTGATGGAGATAGAAGACAACAGCAATTCGGACATGACCGTCCTGATCACCGCCTCGCAATGGAAATGGCATTACCAGTATGTGGAAGCGGACATCGGCTATTACAGCAATATTGCCACGCCTCAGGACCAGATATACAATCTGGAACCCAAGGGCGTGAACTATCTGCTGGAGGTCGACAGGCCACTGGTGTTGCCCACCAACAAGAAGATTCGCTTCCTGACCACCTCCAAAGACGTTATCCACTCCTGGTGGGTACCGGATTTCGCGGTAAAACAGGACGCCATTCCGGGCTTCATCAACGAAGCCTGGACCCGGGTTGACGAGCCGGGCGTGTTCCGGGGTCAATGCACGGAGCTGTGTGGTAAGGACCATGCTTTCATGCCGGTCGTGGTGGAAGTGATACCCGAAGAGGAATTCGATGCCTGGATTGCTGATCAGAGGCTGGCCATGGCGCTTGCTTCGGAAACTGCCGTCGCTGACCGCAACAAGGAATGGGCGATGTCGGAGCTGTTGCCGATCGGCCAGAATACGTTCATCAGCCATTGTGCGACTTGCCACCAGACCGATGGCATGGGCCAGGGCGTAAAGTATCCCGCATTGGCCGGTAGCGACATTACCACGGGAAACATTGAAGACCACCTGAATCGCGTGATGAACGGCAAGGAAAAGACCGAGATGCAGGCCTGGGCGCCGCAGTTAACGGATCTGGAAATCGCAGCGGTGATTACCTACGAAAGGAATTCCTGGGGTAACGATACCGGCGACGTCGTTCAGCCCATGACTGTCTATTCGGCCCGCTAGGTGATACCACGATGAGCACACATGCACCCGCAGAATCCAAGTATCGCAACCCAATACTGGGATTTGCCGCCCGTTGGTTGCTGACCACCAACCACAAGGAAATTGGCACGCTCTACCTGTGGCTCAGTTTCGTGTTGTTTTTCATCGCCGGTGCCCTGGCGATGCTCATACGCCTGGAGCTGTTCCAGCCGGGAATCCAGCTGGTACAGCCAGAATTCTACAACCAACTCCTCACCATGCACGGCCTGATCATGGTGTTTGGCGCCGTGATGCCTGCCTTCGTGGGTCTGGCCAACTGGCAGATTCCGATGATGATCGGCGCACCCGACATGGCGCTGCCGCGATTGAATAATTTCAGTTTCTGGATACTGCCCTTCGCCTTTACCTTAATGCTGTCCTCGCTGTTCATGGAAGGTGGCGCGCCCAATTTCGGCTGGACCTTTTATGCGCCCTTGTCGACCACTTATGGCCCCCCCAGTACCGACTTTTTTATTTTCGCCATTCACATGATGGGCATCTCTTCCGTATTGGGGTCGATCAACATCATCGTCACCATTCTCAACCTGAGAGCGCCGGGTATGACCCTGATGAAGATGCCCCTGTTCGTCTGGACCTGGCTGATCACGGCTTTCCTGCTGATCATGGTGATGCCGGTGCTGGCCGGAGTAGTCACGATGATGCTCACCGACCGTCATTTCGGCACCAGCTTTTTTGAAGCAGCAGGCGGCGGCGACCCGGTCCTGTTCCAGCATATTTTCTGGTTCTTCGGGCATCCGGAGGTCTACATCCTGATCCTGCCGGGCTTCGGCATCGCCTCGCAGATCATCCCCACTTTCTCGCGCAAGAAGTTGTTCGGTTATCACTCGATGGTGTATGCCACTATATCGATCGCGATCCTGTCCTTTGTGGTCTGGGGACACCACATGTTCACCACCGGCATGCCCCTGGCTACCGAGTTGTTTTTCATGTACGCAACGATGCTGATTGCTGTGCCCACCGGGGTGAAAGTGTTCAATTGGGTGGCGACCATGTGGTCTGGCTCCATCACTTTCGAGACACCCATGCTGTTTGCCATCGGCTTCGTCATCATGTTCACCATCGGTGGATTCTCCGGGCTGATGCTGGCCCTGGTGCCGGCTGATTTCCAGTACCACGATACCTATTTCGTGGTAGCGCACTTCCACTATGTGCTCTACCCGGGCGCCATCTTCGGCACGATGGCAGCGGTCTATTACTGGCTGCCCAAATGGACTGGCCACATGTATAACGAGCGCTTGGGCAAGTTTCACTTCTGGGTGGCGATGATCGGCGTCAACCTGACCTTTTTCCCGATGCATTTTTCCGGCCTCGCGGGTATGCCACGCCGGGTCGTTGATTATTCCCTGCAGTTTGCTGACTTCAACATGCTTTCCAGCATTGGCGCGATGTTACTGGGTACAACACAGGTCCTGTTCCTGTACATCGTGATCAAGACCATTCGTGGTGGAGAGAAGGCCAGCGACCAGGTCTGGGAAGGAGCGGAAGGCCTGGAATGGACCGTGCCGTCTCCGGCTCCGCTTCACACCTTTGAAACGCCTCCCGACCTGGAACACGTCCTGAACCTGGCGCACGACCTGAACGCGGAAGGGCCCGGCAGCAACGAATAGGAGCACGTATTTAATGAGTAAAGCCCATAACAGTCAACGCAAGCACACAGCCTTGTTGCTTATGTTGGCTGTGGGCATGTTCGGTTTTGCCTTTGCGCTGGTACCGCTTTACGCAGTGTTCTGCGAGCTGACCGGACTGAACGGCAAGACTTCCGGACAAGTGGCGTATACCGGCCCACAAACTCCGGTTGATGATCGTGTGGTGACCATCCAATTCCTTGCCCAGGTCGGTACCGGCATGCCCTGGGAATTCCGGCCGATGGAACATCAGCTGCTGGTCCGGCCCGGAACACTCTATACGACGCAGTTCTATGTACGCAACCGTGCCAGCCAGCCCGTTACGGGACAGGCCATACCCAGCGTTTCGCCGGGTCTGGCCGCTTTACACCTGCACAAAACCGAGTGTTTCTGTTTCACCCAGCAGCAATTGGCTGGCGGCGAAGAAATGGAAATGCCGGTCACGTTTTTTATCGACACAGACCTGCCCGAGGACATCAACGTCCTCAGCCTGTCCTATACCTTGTACCGGGTGAACCCGGTTCAGACAGCACAAGTGGTGAGCAATTAATGGTGGACGGTGGAGCATGAAAACAAGAATAATCAAAGTGCGACCGGACTTATGAACGAGACACCGCGCTATTACGTTCCCGACAGCAGCATCTGGCCCATTATCGGCTCCACCGCGCTGTTCCTGACGGCTTTTGGCGCGGCCAGCTTCATCCACCAGAGCACGGAAAAAGTCGCTGCCGAGGGCAGTTACGGCGAGCCGATCTTCTACTTTGGCCTGGCGATGATCGCCGTCATGATGTTCGGCTGGTTCGGCCGGGTGATCAATGAATCCCTCAAGGGCATGGTCAGCGACCTGCTCGACCGCTCCTTCCGCATGGGAATGGCCTGGTTCATCGTCTCTGAAGTGATGTTTTTCGCGGCTTTCTTCGGCGCGCTGTTCTACGCCCGGGTTATCTCCGTGCCCTGGTTGGCCGGAGCCGGCAACAATCTTCAAACCCACCTCCATTTGTGGCCCGATTTCGCTGATACCTGGCCGCTTTTCATGACCCCCGGCGGCACTAGCACAGAGGCGATGAAGGCGTGGGGATTGCCGTTCATCAATACCGTCATCCTGGTGAGCAGCAGTGTCACGGTGACCTTCGCCCACTGGGCATTGAAAAAGAATCGAAGAACGGCTCTAAAGGCCTGGCTGTTCGTCACGGTAGCCCTGGGCGCCATCTTCCTGACTTTGCAGGTGGTGGAATATGTGCACGCCTACACCGAATTGGGCCTGAGCCTCGGCGCGGGAATTTACGGTTCGACCTTCTTTATGCTGACCGGGTTCCACGGCGCCCACGTGACCATGGGCACGATCATGCTGCTGGTCATGTTGCTGCGATGCTTCAGGGGCCACTTCACGCCGGATAACCATTTCGCATTCGAGGCGGCCAGTTGGTACTGGCATTTCGTCGACGTGGTTTGGCTGTTTCTGTTTACCTTCGTGTACTGGTTTTGAGGGGCAACTAAATGAGATACCTGGTCACAAAACCATATGCCAGCAGAGCCAGCATCAACACGGCCAACGTCACCCTGATGCTCAGTGAATGGACGGTACGCGTGCTTTGGCCAGGGTCACGCACCAGGAAAAACAGGCCAAAACCGAGACTGACCACAATGCCCAGCATGACCAGGATGAGGAGAAAATTTAGCATCGTAGGTCGATTTGCAGGGCGAGCACCGCTACGGGAGACAGAGGCACTAGCATGAGCCCGACAACCGCCGAAATCAATCTGTTTGTCGAGTTGGACGATGACCGCCTGCCCACACGCATCGAATGGGAAGCCACCGAAGCAAAAGATAAAGGCCGAACGCCGTGCCATTCGGTCATGCTCTCTTTTTGGGACGGAGAACACAAGACCGTTGCCGCCATCGATTTATGGACCAAGGACACCACCATCGCCGACATTAACCTGCACTTTTATCAGGCGTTTCACAAGATGGCCGACACCTATCTGCGCGCTACCAAGAACGCGGACATGGCCGACCTGATCCACCAATTTGGCAATGAGTTCGGTGCAAGCGTGGGACTGGAGTGACATGGGCATCTCGATCGTTCCTACATTAAAGGTACTCAAGCCAGTAGGCTTGATCATCGGCGGCGGGTTCGCCGGGCTGTTGCTGGGCTATTGGGTCAATGTCACGTACTTTGCGGATGATGCTCCGCAGCAGCCGATCGATTTCAGTCACCGGATTCACGCCACCGATTTTGAGATTCCGTGCATGTACTGTCATGTGCAGGCCCGCCGCTCCGCATCTGCCGGCGTGCCCAGCGTCAGCAAATGTGCTGGTTGTCACCAAGAAGTGGCCACCGACCGGGCCCAGATCAAGAAATTGATGGCTTTCTGGGAGAACAAGGAGCCCATCCCTTGGATCAAGGTCCATGACCTGCCCGATTTTGTCCATTTTCCACATAATCGGCACGTGGCAGCCGGGCTGGAGTGCCAGACCTGCCACGGTCCGGTTGAAACCATGGACAGGGTAAAACAAATCGCGCCGTTAAAGATGGGCTGGTGCCTGAATTGCCACAAAGAATACGAAGTGGAAAACGGCCTGGATTGCTGGACTTGCCACAAGTGAACCCGAGCCGATGAACCCTGGGAGAATCGTGTAACAAAATGTCCAATATTGACCGCAGAGATTTCCTGAAGCTTGTTGGAGCGGGCAGCGTCGGCGCCGGGGCGGGGTTCATGCTGGCCGAGTCGATCAAGCACCCGGTTGAATACCTGATTCCCTACGTCGTGCCGCCTGAAGATTTCAGCCATGGCATCGCTACCTGGTACAACAGCGTTTGTTCCATGTGCCCGGCCGGTTGCGGCATTACCGTGCGCACCCGGGAGGGGCGCGCCAAGAAGATCGAAGGAAATCCTTCCCACCCGGTTAACCAGGGCCGGCTTTGCGCCCTCGGCCAGGCCGGACTGCAGGTCCTGTACAACCCGGACCGCCTGACTGCACCCATGGAACGGACCGGGGACCGTGGCTCCGGATCTTTTGCACAGATTACGTGGGAAGACGGCTTGACCCGCACCGCCGAGCACCTCGCTTCCCTACATAAGAATGGCCAGGGCAACCGCGTGGCTTTCCTCAGCACAGGGGTTCGCGGACATTTTGCCAGCCTGCTGGAATTGTTTATGGAAGCTTTGGGATCCGATCGCCTGTTGCACTACGATTTCGCGCACCCACATACGCTGTATGCTGCCAACAAGCGATTTTTTGGCGAGGAATCCCTGCCCTATTACGATCTGCAAAACACCCGTTTCCTGTTGTCGTTCGGCGCCGACTACCTCGGCCGATGGATTTCACCGGTGCACCACGGGCTTGGCTTCGGCCATAGCCGGCAAGGCCGGGCAACTGGCAGGCTCAGGACTGTCCAGATCGAACCCCGGATGTCCATCAGTGGCGCCGCCGCTGACCAGTGGATCCCCGCCAGACCCGGTACCGAAGGCCATCTAGCCCTCGGGCTGGCCCACCACATTGTTGCCGAAGGCGGCTATGCAGGGGATGATCGTGAAAACTGGGTTGCAGCGCTGCGGCCGTACTCGGTAAGCCGGGTGGCAGACCAGACCGGTGTAGCGCCAGACACCATCACCCGACTGGCTGATGCCTTTGCCGATACCCAGCCAAGCCTGGCCATCGGTGGCGGAGCGGCCGGTAATTGCAGTAACGGCGTCGCTACCCTGGTTGCGGTTAACGCGCTCAATTACCTGGTGGGAAACCTGGGCAAACGCGGTGGTTTGTTGTTTAATCCGACGCCCGCTTTTGGTTCCTCCTCGCATCCTCGCCAGGCAAGTTATCGCATGCTGAGCGAGCTCGCCGAGGATGCCCGCAACGGCCAAATCGAAGTACTGATTATCAACGGCGCCAACCCGGTGTTTAACCTGCCCTCGGCCGCTGGCTTCGAACAAGCGATGGCAGAAATTCCTTTCATTGTCAGCTTGTCCAGTTTCCTGGATGAGACCACCGCGATGGCCGACCTCATCCTGCCGAGCCATACCTACCTGGAGAGTTGGGGGGACGACAGCCCCGAGCCCGGCATGGGTTTCGCGGTCGGCGCCATTTCGCAACCGGTGGTATCGCCCCTCTACAACACCCGGGCCAGCGGTGACATCATTCTGGGCCTGGCACAACAGATGGACCTCGGTGAGGCGCTGCCCTGGGACAGCATGGAAGATTTTCTCAAAGCGCGCTGGCGCGAAATCTATGAACGCGGGGCACCGGCTGACAAACTGAACGATTTTGAGTCGTTCTGGAGGTCCATTCTGCAAGCCGGCGTATGGGGCGAAAAAACGCAGAATAGCGCCAGCACCTTTGCCCTGGACCCGAACCTTGTCGACAACATCGGAGTCGAGGCAGCTGTATTTTCAGGTGACAGCGAAGTCTATCCGTTTGTGCTGCACCCCTATCTTTCAAATGCCTTTTATGATGGCCGGGGCGCCAATTTACCGTGGATGCAGGAGTTACCCGATCCCCTGACCAGCGTGGTTTACGGATCATGGGTGGAAATGAACCCGCTCACCGCGAAAAAACTTGGGCTGTCCGAAGGGGACCTGGTCAGGGTCGAGTCCCCGCACGGGGAAATAACCGCGCCGGTTTTCGTCTATCCGGGCATTATGCCCGATGTCATCGCGATGCCCATCGGCCAGGGTCATGCCGAATTCGGCCGCTACGCCAAGGACCGGGGCGTCAACCCGATTAGCATCCTGGCGCCGCTGATGGATCCGGATTCAGGCAGCCTCGCCTGGGGCGGCACCCGGGTAAAAATCGAGGCCACCGGGCGGCAGGCAAAATTGCTCAAAATCGGCGGTGAATCGCGACAACTCGGCAGAGAAATTATCCAGACAAGCAGCAATCGGGAAGGTGCGAATGAGCACGCCCAGATCAACAGTATTCCAATATCGGTGGTGTCATCATGAATTTCTTCGACCGATTTACCAAGGGTTGGCAGAAATACCGGAAACCCGGCTACTATGAGGAATTTGACTACGCCTGGACCATGACCATCGACCTCGATCGATGCACCGGTTGCTCGGCTTGCGTGACGGCTTGCCAGGCTGAAAACAACATACCCATCGTCGGCGAGAAAGCATTCGCGAAAGGCCGGCAGATGCAGTGGATTCGGATCGAGCGGTACTGGGAGGGTGAATACCCCAATGCCAAGCTGAGTTTCATCCCGATGCTGTGCCAGCAGTGCGATGCTGCGCCTTGCGAAACGGTTTGCCCGGTGAGCGCCACCTACCACAACCAGGATGGCCTGAACACCCAGATCTACAACCGCTGTATCGGCACCCGGGCCTGCGCGGTGTATTGCCCCTACGAGGTCCGCTACTTCAATTACAACGATCATCACTGGGATGCGCCGCTGGACCAGCAATTGAACCCGGATGTAACCGTGCGCGAGAAGGGGGTGATGGAGAAATGCACCTTCTGCATTCAGCGCATCCGCACGGCCAAGGACGAGGCCAAGGACGACGGGCGAAGGCGCGTGCGTGACGGCGACGTCCAGCCTGCCTGCGTCCAGACCTGTCCCACCGAGGCGCTGGTTTTCGGAGACAGGAAAGACCCTCAAAGTAAGGTTTCCAAAAAGCTGAAAGATCCGCGGGCCTACCGGGTACTGGAGGAACTCAACACGTTGCCTTCCGTGGTTTATCTCAAAAAGGTGGATGCCGATGGATAAGCTGCAGTACGCCGATGTCAACCGCGATGTCGTACGGTCCCTGGTCGAGACCGGGCCCAGGTATTACACCGCACTTTTCATCGCCATCGGCGTGACGCTGGCCTGCTTCTTTTTCCCCTGGTTTTACCAGCTGTACTACGGCATTGGTGCGGCGGGGATGAACCACCCCGCGGTCTGGGGCACCTACCTGGCCAGCTTTATCTTCTGGATCGGTCTGAGCCACTCCGGCACCCTGCTGTCTTGTGTGCTGCACCTGACCAACAGCGAATGGCGCAAGGCCATGTACCGCAGCGCCGAGGCGATGACGCTGTTTTCGCTGATGGTGGCCGCGACCATGGTATTGGTGCACGTGGGGCGCCCCTGGTTCGTGCATTGGACCATGCCGTATCCCAACCAGATGGAGCTGTGGCCCAATTTCAGATCACCGCTGCTGTTCGACGTGATGGCGGTTGCTACCTACCTGACCGGCAGCTCGATTTTCATTTACATGGGCGCTATCCCGGATTTCGCCGCGGTGCGGGACCGCACCAGCGGCTGGCGCCGCCACATGTACGTGCTGCTCTCCCTGGGTTGGCGTGGCACCGACAAACAATGGCACCGCCTGGGCTGGGCCTACACCTTCCTGGCAGTGCTGATCATTCCGCTGGCGGTCTCGGTGCACAGCATCGTTTCCTGGGATTTTGCAATGTCCATCGTGCCGGCGCTGCACCAGACCATCTTTGCGCCGTATTTCGTGGTCGGCGCCATTTATTCGGGAACCGCCGGCATTGTCACGGTGATGTTCGTACTGAGGAAATACATGAATTTCGAGCAGTACATCACGCGGGTGCATTTTGACAACCTGGGCAAACTGATGCTGGTGTTGTCGCTGATTTGGACCTACATAAATATACTCGAGGTATTTACCGGCTGGTACAGCGGCACCTCCACCGAACTCGAGGCCATGAAATACAAGATGTTCGGCTATTACGCCCCCCTTTACTGGGAGATGATCGCGTTTTGCGCGGTAGCGCCGCTGTTGCTCATTTCCAAACGCTTCAGAACCTCGTTTGTGCCCATGCTGATCCTGTCGGTCGCCGTCAATATCGGCATGTACACCGAGCGCTTCCTGATTGTCACCACCTCGCTGTCACGGCAATACCTGCCGGATGCCTGGGGGTTGTACGTACCGAGCCTGGTTGAGGTCTCGATCCTCATCGGATCCCTCGCGCTGTTCACGACGCTGTTCCTGATATTCGTCAAAATCTTCCCGAGTGTGTCCATTTATGAAGTCAAGGAGACCATGGCCACGCCCAACAGGCGCCCAAGTGAAGAAGGAGTGCCCCAATGGCAACCCACATCATAGGTCTTTTCCACGGGCCGGATTCAGCGCTGGCAGCCGCTGGAAAGCTTAGGGGCGCCGGCCTCCCCACCCCCGAACTGCAGTCACCAGTCCCGATTGAGGGCGTGGAGGAAGTGCTGGGTGTAAAAAAGGCGGTGATCAAGAGGTTCACGTTTTTTGGCGGCCTGATCGGCGCAGCATCGGGATTTTTACTGGCAGCCGGCACCGCCGTACTGTGGGCGCACCCCACCGGCGGCCGGCCCATCATCACGATTCCACCTTTTCTGATCATCACCTATGAGTTGACCATCCTGTTCGGCATCCTCGCCACTGTGCTTGGCTTTTTGATCAGCGCACGACTGCCCGCTATTCGGGAGCGCATTTACGTGCCAGAAGCCGCGGTGGACAAATTCGCAGTGATCGTGGCTTGTGACGATGATGAACACCGCGGGCGCGCCGAGGCCATCCTGCGCGAGGCCGGCGCTGAGGAAGTCCGGGCATCAATGGAGCAGAGCTGATGAAGTGGGTCAAGAATGCGTTTGTTGCATGGCTAATGTGTGGGCAGGCAGCCACGGCATGGGCGCTGCCCTGGGATCAGGACATGGTCGACCAGCCTTCCGCCAAGCCCCAGGAATCCATTGCGCCTCCCGAGCCAAATGCGGTTCCAGTCACGGGCGGAGAATTCCTGCCTGCGCCGACCAGCGAAGCTGAGATCTTCGATGCCAAGGACGCCGCGGCAGTGATCCCCAATCCCGTGCCTGCCAACGCCGAGTCGATCGCGCGGGGTGAATATTTCTACCGGATCAATTGCCTGGTTTGTCACGGTGCACAAGGGCATGGAGATGGCCCGGTGGGACAAAAGTTTACCGACCCAACACCCGTCGATCTGAACGAGGATTACACCCAGGATCAGGCTGACGGCCAGATTTTTTTCACGCTGACTCGCGGCAGAGTGGCCATGCCTTTCTACCGCGACGCGCTCAGCCAGCAGGAAAGATGGGACGTGGTCAATTACATCAAAAACGAGTTTGGTAAGAAATGAACGCCGCAAATCCCACAGCAGCCACCACCGAGCAAACTGCGTCGCCCCGTAACAGCGGAACCGCCGCTTTGTGGGTGCTGATCGTGCTGTTTGTCCTGGGCATAGCCAGCCTGGTTTACGGGCTGAGCAATGAAAACATGCAACCCGATTTTCCCCTGTTCACCGCCTCGTTCCTGTACCTGATGGGCGTCAGCCAGGCCGGCGTGGTATTTTGCGCCATCACGCGGCTGGTGAAAGCGCAATGGGCCAAACCTTATTACCGGCTGGCTGGATTCAGCACGCTGGCATTTTTCCCGTTTGCAATCGGCGGTTTCCTGTTGCTCTATTTTTACGCAAAGGATGACCTGTTCTACTGGCTCTTAGCCTCCCCGGATGCCCACCTGAGCCCCTGGCTGAACATCGACTGGCTGTTGATCAGGGACCTGGCTGGCCTGTTGGCGTTTTACGCCCTGAGCGCAATTTACGTAGTTAAGGGACTCAGGCCGGACCTGGCGTCTTCGAGCGAGGGGAGCGAAGCCGAACATCGTGAAATTGAAGGTCGACTCTACCTGATGTCACCGCTGATCATCCTCATGTTCGTGATCTGTAATACCCTTTTTGCCTGGGATTTCGCCATGATGCTGATCCCGCATTGGCACAGTACGGTATTCCCGATTATCTTCTGGTTCGGCAACATATACGCCGGCATGGCGGCGATGATCGCGTTCCCGGCATGGCTGGGGCAAACCAACAAGACCGGCTCTCCTTTCGGGCCCAATCAGATTCTCTATCTTGCCATGACGGTCACCGCCTTTACGCTGCTGTGGCTGTATTTTTTCTGGGCCCAGTTCTTCGTGATCTGGTTTGGCAACCTGCCGCAAGAATACGGCCCCCTGTGGCGCCAGATGTACGGCCATTACGCTCCTTATTACTGGGCCATGATGGCCGGTTGTTTCTTCATCCCGTTTGCCTGTTTGATTTTTGCCTGGGTAAAGCGATCGCTGGCGGCGATGGTGGTCGTTGCGTTGGGCATCAACCTGGGCATCTGGCTCAGCAAATACCTGATGGTCGTGCCGGTCTTCTCGCCCGACCACCGCCCATTTGATAATTGGCTGGACACCAGCATCGCGGTGGGGTTGCTGGCGGGCTTCCTGGGGGTGTTGGTTCTGCTCGCCAAGCGCTATCCCCTGTACTCAAATTGGGAAATGAAACTGAAACCCATACCCAGGCTCTGGTAGATGCGTCAATTATATTCACTTCGATCGAGTAAACGAATCCTGAATCTTCTGCTAGTATTAAGTGCGGCATGATGCGTTGATCAAACTAATTGGTTGCTGGCCTTACCTGCCATAACCAGCGAAAAAGGCCACCATAAAACAGGAAGGGAAAGAACATGAATCAACTGTTTGCAGCTGTTTTGGTTCTGGGCTTGCTCGCAGTTCCGACCAACAGTCCAGCCCAGCAATCCCTGGATTTGGGTGAGTATGTCGTTCACTACAACGCTCTGAACACCAGCCTCCTTCCACCCCAGATGACCCAGGTCTACGGCATCCAGCGATCACCGAACAAGGCCATGCTGATCATTACCGCGCTGAAGAAAGAAGAGAATAGTGTCACCGGAACGCCGGTGCACGCGGACGTCACCGCGAGCGCCGTCAACCTCTCCGGACAACGTCGCAATATCGAAATGCGGGAAATCAGCGACCTCAGCGGGGCGGTGTACTACATCGGCGTTCTGACGGTGTACAACCTGGAAAGCTTCAAATTTACCGTGAACGTGAAGATCGATGGTTTGGAAGAACTCGCGGTGGTGAAATTCAGCCAGCAGTTTTTCACGCAATAAAAGACTCCTTATTGGTCGTGTAGTGGATAAAGCCGAATCGACTGTCAGAGGCATCCTGGCCATGGCCGAGGTGGGCGTCGACGGTGAACACCCCTGGGATTTGCGGGTGGTCAATCGGGAGTTTTACCGGCGACTTCTGGGGCAAGGCTCAATCGCCCTGGGCGAAACCTACGTGGATGGCCTTTGGGAATGCGCACAGATCGACGTTTTCATTTACAAGGTTTTGCGCGCCGGCCTGGAGCACCGGATCTCGGTGTGGAGTCTCTTGTGGCCGGTGTTCTGGTCCAAATTGGTCAATCTGCAAAGCCGTCGCCGGGCTTTTAACATCGGCAAACATCATTATGACATCGGCAATGACCTGTTTCAGCTCATGCTGGACGAGCGCATGACCTACACTTGCGGTTACTGGAAAGAGGCCAACAATCTCGCCGATGCGCAAGCAGCAAAAATGGACTTGGTCTGCCGCAAAATGGGCCTGGAAGCCGGCATGCGAGTACTGGATATCGGCTGCGGCTTCGGCAGTTTCGCCCGTTTTGCTGCCGAGCGCTATGGCGTGAAGGTCGTAGGTGTGACGGTATCGCAGGAACAGATCGCCTATGGACGGGAACTGTGTGCCGGTCTCGATGTGGACCTGCGGTATCAGGACTACCGGGATGTTGAAGGCCGCTTCGACCGGGTAATTTCCGTGGGTATGTTCGAGGCCGTGGGTGAAAAGAATTACCGTACCTACATGCGCACAGTGGAACGCTGTCTGGAGGATGACGGCCTGTTCCTGTTGCATACCATCGGCACCAACACACCGGATTTGCAAGCCGACCCCTGGACCGTCAAGTACATTTTCCCCGGCGGCATGTTGCCCCTGCAAAAGCAGATCGACGCTGCGGCACAGGGCATTTTCATCATGGAAGACTGGCACAACTTCGGCACCGACTACGACCCCACCTTGATGGCATGGATGGCCAATATCGATGCGAGCCGCGAGCAACTCGAGCAACTTGGCTATGACGATCGCTTTTATCGAATGTGGCGCTACTGGCTGCTTTCGGCCGCCGGTTCCGCCCGCGCCAGACGCAATCAGCTGTGGCAGATGGTGTATTCAAAGAAGGGCCTGGACAACGGATATTCGCCAGTCCGTTAGCGCTTGGGGACGGATATCAATATTCCGAGTCATAATCAAACAAGCGCCTGGGCTACATTGCCTTCCATCGAATT
>JADFKH010000020.1 GCA_022565025.1 Pseudomonadota bacterium | reverse complement strand
AAACAAAAGGTCGTGGCTTCGATCCACACCAACCTGGCGAGCATGTATCTTCATCTTGGTCGCAGAAGTGATGCTCAAAAGCACTTCGAACTGGCCATAGCTAAGGAAAAAAACCCTGCTGGGCGGGAATATCGAAAAAGTTATATGCTGATGAAACTCTACCCATCTGATCGAGCCAGATTACTCGAAGCGAAAACCCATCTCGAGCATGCCCTTCAATTACAACCCCAATTTGTCTCTGCGCGCCAATTGCTGCAACAACTCAACAATATTTTAGGCAGCGGCTGACTGGTACTCTTTCAAGTGATTTTGCCATGTTCAGCAAGTCTACCGATGACTCTTCGGCGAGAAATTGACAGTGCCTAAAGAAGTATTCCGATCAAGCAGGCAGTGGTACAGGTTGCCACCGTACCACCGACAATGGCCTTCATTCCAAAGCTCAAAATTTCGTCGCGCCTGGCGGGCACCATAGTGACCAGACCGGCAATCATGATGCCGAGGCTGACGAAATTGGCGAATCCACACAGGGCATAGGTCATGATAATCCGGCTACGCGGGCTGAGGGCGTCAGCGGGAATTTCGCCCAGACGGATATAGGCAATAAACTCAGTCAGTATCGTTTTGGTTCCCATCAATTGCCCCGCTTGCACCGCTTCAGACCAGGGGATGCCCATTAGCCAGGTGAGTGGTGCCAGCAGGTAACCAAGAATTCGTTCCAGTGACACAGGCGCGCCAAATATGTCGGGCAATAGATTCAGCAGGGCATTGAGCAAATGCACTAACGACACGATGACCAGTACCATAGCGATAATAGTGAGAAACAGATTCAATCCCATCTGCGTTCCCTTGGTAATGACATCGATGACGCTGTCGCCACCACGGCCAATAGCCTTATCGCTGCTGGTTGGTTCGCTTGTGTTGGGTTCCAGCAGGTGGCTGATGTACACCACGCCCGGCAGGGTGATCAAAGAAGCGCTAATCAGATGACCGGTTGCATTGGGCACCACGTCACTGATTACCGCCGCCTCGATGACCAGCATGGTGCCGGCGATGGTGGCCATACCGGCCATCATTACCGCGAATAATTCACTGCTGGTCAGTTTCGACAGATACGGCCTGATTATTAGCGGTGCTTCAACCATCCCGAGAAAAGCATTCGATGCAATGGCCAGGCCGACAGCGCCGCCTACGCCCAATGTCCTTTCGAGTAAATAGGAGCAGCCTCTCATAATCAAAGGTAAGACGCGCCAGTAAATCAGCAACGCCGACAATACACTGATGACGATGACCAACGGCAATGTTTGATAGGCCAATATGTAACTCGCCCCTGGACGGATTTCATCGTACGGTAATTCGGCCCCGCCAAGATAGCCAAATACAAAGGTCGTACCTGCTGCGGTTGATTGCTGCAACAGCTCCAGGCCCCGATTGAGAAATTCGAAAAAAAACTGCGTCGTCGGCAATTTCAGTAACAGCAACGCGAAGATAATTTGCAACAACAGACCCTTGACCAACAACGAGGGGCGGATTGCAATCCGATTACTGCTAAACAAAGCACAAACGGCAATGAGAACCGCCAAACCGGTCGCGCTTTGAATGATGCCCATCATTGGTGTGCAGGCTCCTCAGGGTCGTGTTATAAGCACTCATGACCTGTTAGTGTTTAATTGCTGACGCCAAACTACCACAATCAATGGAGTCTCCAACCGTAGGGAGAAGATTTAATGTCCCGAAAATACCGAGTTTATTCCTCGCCAAATCTCCGAAATTATGGGAGAGGATCAAATATGGTATAAAGTCCAGACTAAGAAAGGTTCGGGGCAGGTTAACCGGCTCACCGGAAAAACCAGCCCCGGGCTTGCAGCTCCGGACCGAACACGGCTCCGGCTAACTAATCAGCAAGAAGGGCACTTCAATGAGCATCAATAGAGTTCTAATAAAATTTAGATATACACTATATCTTACTGTTATTACATTGATTATATCACTTTCATCAATGGGCACGGTCGTTGCTCAGGACGAGGATTATTATTCAGCGACCATACTGGAAGAAGTGATTGTCACGGCAACAAAGCGTGAGGAAAACCTGCGTGATGTACCGATATCCATCGCCACGTTGTCCGGCGAAAATTTGAATTCAATGTTCACCGGTGGTGAAGATATTCTTGCATTGTCGGGCCGTGTTCCAGGTCTTTACGCAGAATCTTCTAATGGGCGCGCGGCGCCACGCTTCTATATTCGAGGCCTGGGTAACATCGATTTCGATCTTGCGGCATCGCAGCCGGTTTCCGTGGTCATGGATGACGTGGTGATGGAAAACGTGGTGCTCAAAAGTTTTCCAATCTTCGACATGGATCAGGTTGAGGTTATTCGTGGACCGCAAGGCACTCTGTTCGGGCGAAACACCACTGCCGGCATCATTAAATTCAACTCCAGGCGACCGACCCATGAAACAAGCGGCTATGTTTCTGGTTCATATGGCACTTTCGCAACGGCTAACTTCGAGGCCGCTATGGGTGGCAGCCTGGTACCGGATGTGCTGGCTGGCCGTGTGTCTGTGCTGTACCGAAACCGCAACAACTGGATAGATAACGGATTCACACAAGAGAAAGACGTCATGGGCGAGTTCACGGAAAAAGCCGGCCGTTTACAGTTATTGTGGACGCCCGGTGAAAGTTTCACGGCCTTGATGAGCTTGCAAGCGCGTGAACTGGGCGGTACTTCATCAATATTTCGCGCCAACGTGTTTGACACCGGCAGTAACAAGCTGAACCAGAATTTTGACCGCGACGTTGTATATTTCAACGAAGGCGATAATAACCCGCAGGAATACAACGCTTTTGGTGCAACCCTGAACCTGGAGTGGGCTCTGTCCGGCGTGACGATCACATCAATCACTTCATTTCAGGATGGTGATGGCTCCAGTCGCGGCGACATCGACGGTGGTGTGGTGGATTTCAGCGGTACAGCGACGGTTCCACCCGGCATCACCTTTGATCCGGCGGCACCTGTTTTCGGGTTCCCGACGCTGACTTTCCCTGGAACAATCCTGATTCCTTCGGTCACCGAGGACGGTGCGGACACCGATCAGTTTACCCAGGAACTGCGTTTCGCCAGCGATACTGACGGGCGAATCAGTTGGCAGACTGGATTTTTCTATTTTGATTCCACTTTGCAGGTTGAAACGGATTCTTTCGCCTCTTTTGGTTTCCTTGGCAATCCGCCGCAAAACACGATCATCGAACATCAGAACGAGGCCTGGGCCGTATTTGGCCAGGGCACGTATGATGCGACGGATCTGCTAACCCTGACCGCCGGTATACGCTACACCGATGATCAAAGAAATTACGAAGTTCTGCAGTTTGGTCAACTCTGGCTCGACATTGGTATTCCCACCTTCCTTGCGCCACCGATAGACGTTTCCGCTGATGAAATCAGCTGGGATCTCAGCGCCAACTATGCGGCTACCGACCGGTCCAGTTTTTACGGCAGGATATCCTCAGGCTTCAGGGCGCAATCCATCCAGGGGCGGGATGTTGCATTTCTCGAATTCCCCACCGTTGCAGATCCGGAAACCATCCTTTCCTTTGAAGCCGGTTACAAGGCAGACCTGCTGGACCGTCGCATGCGAGTGAATCTTGCCGTTTTCCACTACACCGTGGATGACATGCAGCTCTCAATCATCGGTGGGGCCTCGAACAGCAACCAGGTGATCAATGCAAATAAAGGTGTTGCTACCGGCTTCGAAGTCGATCTTCAATGGTTGATTACCGATAACTTTACGGCCACCTTTGGTGCCGCTTATAACGACACCGAAATAAAGGATTCGGACCTGAGTGTCGTACCCTGTGGTTCAACGCTTTGTGCGGCATGGCAGGACAGGGATGAGAACGGACAGGTGTCCATCGACGGCAATCCGTTCCCCAGGACACCCAAAACCAACTACAGCATCACGCTTCGCTATGGTGCACCGATTGGCGACGACGGTGAGTTTTTTATCTTCACGGACTGGGTCTATTACGGCAAAATTCTTATGCCCTTGTATTACAGCCCGGAATTTGTCACCAACAACCAGTTTGAAGGTGGGCTCAAGGTTGGCTACAGGAACCTCAGCAAAGATTGGGAAGTGGCGCTGTTTGGCCGCAACATAACCAACGAAGAGAATGTTAAAGGATTCATCGATTTCAGCAACAACACCGGTTTTGTCAATGACCCGGCAATCTGGGGAATCGAGGCGACTTTTAACTTCGGTCAGTAATAAAATCCTGATTCAAATATTTTTTGAATTAAAAGCCCGGCTTAGCGCCGGGCTTTTTATGGGATCGAATGGTGGGCACGACTGGGATCGAACCAGTGACCCACTTCGTCTGTATCCCTTGCCCTGTATAGATTTCAGCGATTTGGCAAAAGCCAAAGGGCAGCTGAGGGGCAATTTTGTACCTCATTTTGTACCTTAATTTAACGGAATTTGTTGTGTAAAGAAATGGCCAGCATTAAAAAGTGCGATTGCCAAATAAATGAAGAACAACCAGGTTGCCAGCTTAAGAAACTTACCCCAATAGGAACCTTCCAGAGAAAATATCGCTGGAAGTCCACTAGACTCTTGCTGTAGTTCGAGTTGTTTCGTCTTCCAAAGCAATATCGCCCTGAGTATGTTGTAGAAAGTCAGGTATAGAAAAGCCACGAACGACCAGTGAAACGCAGGACCACCTTGCCAGTTGATGCCTCCGTTGTAAATGAAGGTAAGCAACGCTTTCCAAAGTGGAATGTAGGCGTCCGTTTGATCAAGTATAAATTTGGCCTTTGTCAATTGTGCTACCACAAACCAGACATAGGGGAAGACAAATAATGCCAGTGCGGTCAAATGAATCCATTGCCAGAAGCCACTGTAGGACGCTCTCAACCGTGCTACACCATCTATGATGTTCATGGTCATTCGGTTGCCGACAGTGAGCCCCCCATAGTTGGTCAATTGCTCTAGCTGAAATCGTTCGATGGTGCAGCCTTGAGTAACGCTACCATTAAATTTTGTAGCGCTATCAAGTGTTGCCCCGCTGAGGTCTGGGTTAACGCTTGGATTTGCCCTCCGCCACTCATTCCAAACCTTGGTATCTTGCCGCAGAAGCGTTTCAAGTTTTGGGTCAACCATGACTCACTTCACCTTCCTCTTTTCATCCTGACCAAATCCACTCACCCACTGATGACCTTCAATCCGTCCTGCCTGCTCAATCCATCCGAAGAAGCAGGTTATTCGATCCATCAATTTGCTCACTTCAATTTCCTCTTTACTTAAACAACACGCGCCCCATTGGCCACCATAGGCGTGACCTCGAATTCCGGCGCGTTTAATTCCGCAATCTCCAAGTCATATTGGGTCTGCAGGTTCATCCACATTTTTGCAGATGTTCCCAGCGCCTTGCCAATGAGCAGGGCCATGTTCGCTGTAATGCTGGCCTTGCGATTCACAATGCGGTGAATCTGGGTCGGTGTCTTGCCCGTAGTCTTGGCCAGCGCATAGCTTGAAATGCCCAATTCCCTCATGGTCCTGCCTAACAGGTCACCAGGGTGCACTGGCTTCAGCCGTTTGCTTCTCGTAGCCATAAAATCCTCCTTAGATTTTATTTAACTTTAATGGTAATCAGAAATCTCCACGTCGAGTGCGTTTTCTTGTTCCCAAACAAAGCACACGCGGTATTGTTGATTAATCCGGATGCTGTGTTGACCCATTTTGTCACGGCTTAACCGCTCAAGTCGGTTTGAGGGTGGGATGAGTAGGTCGCTCAGGTTTACTGCTGCATCTAGTTGTTTCAGGCTCTCTCTTGCACGCTGCTGGATTTGTTGCGGCAGCTTGCGGGAAAATTTACCGTCGAAAATTTTCTTAGCTTCTTTGTCCTTGAAGTTCTTGATTGCCATGTGATCATATTACCTTATGACGGTATTATTGCCAAGAGATAATACCATAAAAAGACAACATATTTTCAGAAAATATTAGACACCCCCTCAGAATATTAGCCAGGCCATTAGACTGTGGGAATCACGGCTTAAATAAAGGTGAGCGAATTAAAAAGGGCAGCAAAAGGGCAATGACCGCGGCCCTTTTGCGGCCATGTCGCGCTCTGGTGTCTATTTCATAAAACGCTGAAACCCGCGCCAGATCTAGGTTTGAAGCGGATTTCAGGGTTTCCAAAATGGTGGGCACGACTGGGATCGAACCAGTGACCCCTGCGATGTCAACACAGTGCTCTACCGCTGAGCTACGCGCCCGGAATTCGTAGGTGCAGGGGCGCGCAATTTACCACATCACGGCGCCCGCTCCAAATTTACTTTTCTGCTATAAGGGGTCAGTTTTAACCAATCGAGGCACAACGGATCAGGTACAATACTCCTTTCAGATTGATTAATTGAACCTGACCCCATTTCATGCCCACACCGTTCGTTCATCTGCATTTACATACTGAATTTTCGCTGGTCGACGGCACCGTTCGAATCAAATCCCTGATTGAAAAAGCCCTCGAACTGGGCATGCCGGCGGTTGCGATCACCGATCAGCACAACCTGTTTGCACTGGTGAAATTTTACCGCGCGGCCGAGGCGGCCGGCATCAAACCCATTATCGGCGCCGACGTCCTGCTGCGCCACCCGGACAACCCAGACCATATTTCCCGGCTGGTGTTGTTGTGCCAGGACCGGACCGGCTACCTGAGCCTGTGCGAGTTGCTGAGCCGCGGCTACATCGAAGGCCAGCATCACGGCATCCCGTACTTACGCAATGACTGGATTGCCCGGTCCGCCGATGGCCTGATCGCCCTTTCCGCGGGGCGCGAGGGCGACATTGGGCAGGCACTTCTGAACAATCATCCGAACCGCGCACGGCAGTTGGCCGAGGACTGGATGAGCTTGTTTCCAGACCGCTTCTACTTCGAGATACAGCGCAGCGGCCGGGAACAGGAACAGGCTTATGAAGCGGCTGCACTGAACCTGGCATCGAAACTTGGACTGCCGGTCATCGCCAGCAACGATGTGCGTTTCCTGGACAAATCCGACTTCTATGCCCACGAGGCCCGTGTTTGCATCCATGACGGGCGCCTGCTGTCAGACCAGCGCCGGGAACGCCGCTATTCCCAGGAACAATATTTCAAGAGCCCTGAGGAAATGCAGGAATTGTTCGCGGACCTGCCTGAGGCACTGGAAAACACGGTGCATCTCGCCCAGCGCTGCAACCTCGTAATGGAGTTCGATACCTATCACCTTCCGGACTTTCCAACACCGGATCAAATGGATGTAGAAACCTACCTGCGCCAGGAATCAGAAGCGGGCCTGAAAGACCGGCTGGAGCAACGTGCTGCTTTGCTACAGTACCCGGAAGAGGCATACACGGCGCGCCTGGATCTCGAACTGGGCGTGATTAATTCCATGGGATTCCCGGGTTACTTCCTGATCGTTGCCGATTTCATCCACTGGGCGAAAAAAAACGACATCCCGGTCGGGCCTGGCCGCGGCTCGGGCGCAGGCTCGCTGGTATCCTATGCGCTCGGAATTACTGAACTGGATCCACTGGTTCACGAATTGCTGTTCGAACGCTTTCTTAACCCTGAACGCGTCTCCTTGCCTGATTTCGATATCGATTTTTGCATGGAAAAACGTGACTTGGTGATCGACTACGTGGCTCGAACTTACGGCCGCGACCAGGTCAGTCAGATCATCACCTTCGGATCCATGGCTGCCAAGGCCGTAGTGCGTGATTGCGGGCGCGTGCTGGGCCATGGCTACGGCTTCGTGGACAGCATCGCCAAACTGATCCCGATGACACTCGGCATCACGCTGGAACAGGCGCTGAAGGAAGAGCCCCAGCTGCAGAAGCGCTTCGATGATGAAGAGGACACGCGCGCCATACTCGATCTGGCCATGTCTCTGGAGGGCCTGAAACGCAACGCGGGCAAGCACGCCGGCGGGGTGGTAATCGCGCCATCGAAGCTGACTGATTTTACGCCACTGTTCTGCGAAGCCGGTGGCGGCAGCATCGTGACCCAATTCGACAAGAACGACGTGGAAATCATCGGCCTGGTCAAGTTCGATTTTCTCGGACTGCGTACGCTGACCATCATTGACTGGACATTGAAAACCATCAATCGTCAACGCAGCAAAATCGGTGCAGCGCCGATCGAGCTCGACCAGCTGCCGTTGGACGACCCGGAAGCCTTTCGTTTGCTGCAATCGTGCCAGACCACCGCTGTATTCCAGCTGGAATCACGCGGTATGAAAGACCTGATCCGCAAACTGGTGCCGGACAGCTTCGACGAGATCGTGGCGCTGGTCGCCCTGTTCCGGCCCGGACCGCTGGAATCCGGCATGGTCGGCGATTACATCGACCGCAAACATGGCCGCTCGGAGGTGGTTTACCCGCATCCGGAACTGGAGTCTATACTCAAACCGACGTACGGCGTGATCCTCTACCAGGAACAGGTGATGCAGATTGCGCAAGTGCTGGGCGGTTACACCCTGGGCGCAGCTGATATCCTGCGCCGCGCCATGGGTAAAAAGGACCCGGCGGAAATGGCCAGACAACGCCTGGTTTTTGTCCAGGGGGCGGTGGAACGGGCTGTGGACGAAGACCTCGCCAACCTGATTTTTGACCAGATGGAGACTTTCGCCGGTTACGGATTCAACAAGTCTCATTCCGCGGCCTACGCCCTGATCGCCTACCAAACCGTATGGCTGAAGGTACATTACCAGGCTGCTTTCATGGCGGCCGTACTGTCATCGGACATGCATAATACAGACAAGGTGGATGACTTCATCCATGAATGCAGAAACCTGAAGTTGACCGTGCTGCCGCCGGACATCAACAGCTCCCACCATGCTTTTACCGTGCACGATGATGCCACCATCTGTTACGGCCTGGGAGCGCTTAAAGGTGTGGGGCACGCCGCCATTGACATTATTGAGAACGAACGCGAGGCCCATGGGGTTTACCAGGATCTGGTCGATTTTTGTACCCGCATGGACCTGCAAAAGGTCAACCGCAGGGCCATGGACGTGCTGATTCGTTCCGGTTCGATGGATACGCTCGACTCCGATCAAAATCGTGCTCGGATGCTGCACGAACTACCCGCATCGCTGCAGGCGGCCGAGCAGTCCCAGCGTGACCGTGAATCTGGACAATTCGACATGTTTGGCAGCATGGGAATTGACGGTGCGGGGACCAGTAGCAGTAGCGACACGCAGTCGCTACACACCATCGAACACCAGGCCATCAGGCCCTGGACCCGGTTGCAGGGCCTGCAGGCGGAGCGGGACACCCTCGGGCTTTACCTGACCGGCCACCCGGTCGAACTGCAGATGCGGGACCTGTCGCACTTTACCACTTGTAAACTGGGTGATATCGAGGCCATGATGCCTGACCAAGCAAAAGACAAAAGACGGCGTACGCCCATGGTGCTGGCGGGACTGGTCCGCGCCATTCGGCGCCGGGGCAGCCGCGGTGGATTCGTGTCCATCGAAGATCACAGCGGGAGGGTGGAAGTCGCCCTGTTCGACGAAGCCTGGTCGCTGTATGCCGACCTGCTGAACAAAGACGAGATCATCGTGGTCGATGGACACTTGTCCACCGATGATTTTTCCGGCGGCTTCCGCATGACCGCACAGAAAGTCATGACGCTTTCTGCTGCCAAAAGCCGTTTTGCCCGCGGTATCCAGATTTCCCTGCGCGGCCCGGATGAGGACATCTGCACCGCACTGCAATCCACTTTCCTACCCTACCGAAACGGTTCCGGCCTGGTCTGGCTGGACTACTCCAACGCCCGCGCCCGCGCCCGCCTGGAGTTGAGTGAAGAGTGGGGTGTAAATGCCTGCGCGGAATTGGTGGCGGCGCTGGGTGACCTGGAGACAGTCAGCGACGTACGTTTGATTTATTGATGCGCGAGCCGTCCTTGCTGCAAGCACGCCCCTACAGATTCTGGTAGCGGTGGTAGAGGATTTTTATGCGCTTTACATATTCCCGGGTTTCGTCGAATGGCGGGACGCCACCGTATTTGTGCACGGCGGTCGGACCCGCGTTGTAGGCTGCCGCAGCCAGCGAAATATCGCCATTGAATTCCAGCAGCAGATCTGCCAGGTAACGTGTTCCCGCCTCGATGCTCGAAGCCGGATCGAAGGGATTGGATATTTTCAATTTCCGCTGGGTCGCAGGCATTAACTGCATCAATCCCTGCGCGCCCCTGGGTGACTGTGCATCCGGCTGATAGGCGGATTCTGCATGAATAATCGCCCGGATCAGTGATTCGTCCACCGCGTTGATTTGTGCCGCACCGTGGATTTCACTGCTAAAAGAGCGGGTATTCAACGGCACTTTTTCCCAACTCAACGAGCGGCATTTCGGATCGGAGGCGTAACAGGGAAATTTGAGTACCTGGTAATGCTGCTTGGAAGAGGGCGCAATATTGGTGAAGTTGACCACGCCGTTTTCGTCGACCCATTTGTACACATCCGCCTGCACAACAGCAGGTGTAGCGGCCAGCAACAACAGGCCGGCAAGCATCAGACCGTATTTTGCATGAGATTCGCGCAAATCATGCAATATGGGGGTCTGGAGCCTCTGATTAATTCCGCGGTGATTCAAAACATCCCTATCCTTCATCCGTGATGGCCAATGGGACAGGCAATCAGCCTGCAAATTCCAGTCGAGCCCGCATATTACCTGAGTTTCGCGAATCTCATGCAATATACGGGCTAACATCAAAATTTTACAATGATCAGACGCGCTGCTACAAGTTGCACAAACCGCCGCTGTTCTTTTCCAGGTATCGTTGGTGATACTCTTCGGCCCGCCAGAATTTACCAGCCTCGGCTACCTGTGTTACTACGGGATCGCGCCATTTGTCCGAAGCATTGAGCTGAGCAATCTTTTTTTCAGCTTCTTGTTGTTGCTCCGTATCATGCCAGAAAACAGCCGAACGGTACTGGCTACCGAAATCTGGGCCCTGCCGATCCAGCGTGGTCGGGTTATGCATGGCGAAAAACGCATCGAGTAATTCGGCATAACTGACCTTGGTGTCATCGAACAACAGTTGGACCGCTTCTGCATGGCCGGTGCTGCCGCTGCACACCTGCTGATAGCCTGGGTTGTCGGTATCACCACCCATGTAACCAACAGCGGCATCGATCACTCCATTTAGCTGCCGGAAACGAGCTTCCACTCCCCAGAAACACCCTGCAGCAAAACTGGCTGTCTTTTCACTCATGATCTCTTCTCCTTCGTTATCTTTTCCCGGCGTAGGCGGATCATCCCTTCTTGCGCCGTGCTGGCAACCAGCCTGCCCTGGCGGTCGTAAATCATGCCTCTGGCCAGCCCCCTGCCCCCACTGGTACTGGGACTGTCACAGACATACAGGAACCAATCATCGAGTTTGCATTCACGGTGAAACCACATGGCGTGATCCAGGCTGGCCATGACCAGTTCCTCCTGCATCCAGGATATGCCGTGTGGAAGCGTAGTGGTACCGATGAGGTGAAAGTCGGACAGGTAGGCCAGCAGGGCGCGGTTCATCAACGGGTCATCGCCCGGGTCACCGTTGAGGCGGAACCAGAACTCCTGAAATGGCGGTTTGGGGGCCCGCGCCAACGAATCATCGCCGCGCACCGCCCGAAATTCCCAGGGGCCGAAGCGGTCCAGCCAGCGGCGGAGCTTCTGTGGCAGATGTTCGAGTTCCAGCTCGCGCACCTCCATTGCAAGGCCCAACTCTTCCGGACCCGGCACATCGGGACTTTCGAACTGGTGTTCCAGTCCTTCCTCAGCGACCTGAAACGAGGCGGCCAAATTGAAGATCGGGCGCCCATGCTGGATCGCCACTACACGGCGCGAGCTGAAGCTGCGCCCATCACGGCTGCGGTCGACGTCGTAGACAATCGACGCTTCAGGATCACCGGCGCGCAGGAAGTAGGAATGCAGGGAATGCATGTTGCGGTCCTCCACCGTCAGGCCGGCTGCCAACACGGCTTGGGCCAGTACCTGGCCGCCGAACACCCGTGAGGTGCCGATGTCACGGCTCGCGCCGCGAAACAGATTGACCTCCAGCTGCTCCAGGCTGAGCAGTCGCTGTAAGTCTTCGAAGGTATGTTGATTTTTTGCCATTTGTTTTTTTAGGGAACCTCAATGGATCAGAGATTCCTTAGAATCCCGATGAGATTTATGGATGTTTGATATCAGCCGATCTTTCTCCAGCCACAAGCCGTTACTCCAGGACTCCAGTGCCCGGCGAAACTCGCGGTCCTTCCTGAAGTTCCTGCCGAGCAAGTGAGTTGGAATTTCGTGCTGTTTCGCCCTGACGATTATTTCCGGCAACTGGCCGGACAGCAATTGCCAAAATGTCGGTGCGGTCTGTGACTGGCCATCCCGTGGATAGACGATGGTGACATCGATCAAAGCATCCAACTGGTCACTGAGCGCGAACAGGACCTGCCCCACGCCACCAATCCGGGGCAGCAGCAAATTCTTGTAGGGGCTGTTTCCGGCATCACGCTTCGCTACCGAAAAACGGGTTCCCTCCGGAAAATTCATCATCGCCACCGGTATATCCCTGAATTTCTCACAGGCCTTGCGTGCATTCTCCAGGTCCTTGCCTTGCAGCCCCGGTTGACGCGCCAGTTGCGCTTTCGATGCGCGTTTCATGAAAGGAAAATCCAGCGCCCACCAGGCAATGCCCAGGAACGGCACCCGGATCAACTGACTTTTCAGGAAAAATCGCAACAAGGGCAGGCGCCGGTTGAAACAGCGCTGAAGAACGAGAATATCCACCCAGGACTGGTGGTTGCTGTTCACCAAGTAACAACCCCTGCGATCCAGGTCCTGAGGGATCTCCACGTCCCACCGCGTCTTTGCGTAGCGGGACAACAATACGTTGTTGATGGATATCCATAACTCGGCAATTGCCGCTAGGACTCTCCTGACCAGATCCTGGGCTGCGCCGGTGGGAGCCAGGAACTTGCCGACAGACAGTACAAAAATAGTCGATGTCAGCACGACCGTGTTGACACCCATAAGCAGCAGGATACTGGTGCCCCTGGCGATTTGTCCGGCTTTGTTGAGCATGGTTTTTACCGGCGGTCTTGCATAAACAAAATGTCGCGGTTCATACGGATGCCGAAGCCCGGAAGGCTTTCCTGAACGCCATTCCGATTCCGATTCCAGCAACCGAAGCCACCAGTATGATCACAGCTTCCGCGTTTGCCAGGCCCTGGAAAGCGGCAAACAGCCCAACCGCCATTCCGCCCTTGACCCGGGAAAGGTCCAGTGTCTTGTGGTTGATATCCCCGCTCGAGGACACCTCTTTTAACAGAAACATGTCCAGGGCCAGGACCAGCAGCACAGCCATTGATAGCCACTCCAACAGGGAATCCGGGGCCTGGAAATAGCTCTGGCCGGCAGCATGGTCGACCATGTAAACCACCATGCCGCCAAAACAGATCAGGGCGAAAATCAACTGGTGCCGGAGCGGGTCCTTCTGGGTGCCATCGAAAATAAAAGCCAGTGCTGCAACCGCCCCGAAGAAAGGACTTTGAGTGGCATAAATAACCCAAAAGGTCAACAGCATGACGATGACGGAATCAGACTTCAGGGCAGGCTTTCCGGTGCTGCGATTGACCATCCGTACCAATCCCAGCGTGGCAAACACAATCAGAATACCCGGGGAGTCAAAAGCAAGTGCCGCGAGCAGTGCCAGGACCATGCTGATGAAAGCCGCCGGGTTGTCATCCGGAAACAACTCCCGGGCCAGTGCCCAGGAACCGAAACAGATCAGGGCGAAGGAAACGGCCGCTTGCAGGACTTGCATGGCTTGGCCGCCACCCAGCCAAGCGCTAACCGCCCCCAGCAATGCCGCCAGGGGCATCAGGATCAGTACCGCCTTATTGGTCGGATATTCCGGTTCCAGCGGTCGCCCGATGGAAGTGTATTTATAGATCCGGTGGTAAGTCATGCCCTTCCTCTTTCGCAACATTGCCCTTCATGCCACAATGATACCCAAATATGGCTTTCCATATCAGCAGTCGTTATAGGGCGGGAAGCGACAGCTTCGGAGACAATCTTATTTGCAGTCCTGTTTGTAAATGAGCAACAATACCAGGGTGAATAGGCAATTTTTTAAAAGAAACTCATTATCCACCGCTGGATTTAACGTTTTTCTAATGTAAAATAGGTATCATTGGCGCAACTTGTGTTGAACACGCGAAAATAATTACAAGATATTTTGTCAACACTTGGGTCAAATTCTTGTCCTGTATGGACAAGTACGGGAGCATACAAGCAACTATAATTGCCTATAGCAACATAGACGAGGGATGGTTTTGTCGCGGTGTTGAGCTTGACTGTGACGTAAATTAGCCTGACACTTTGACCAACCAAAGGCTACAGATGATGGTCTCTGATAATAATTCCGAACAGAAAAACAGACATCTAACACAGAATTTAATGCATCCGACACCCATTAATACAGCATTGAGGGTAAAAACGGACGGATTTATCAACCTGGTCGATGCGCTGGAATATGCGGCCAAAGGTGACTCCGGGTTTAATTTTTATGATCACCGCGGTGATCTTGACTCCGTTCTGTCCTATCGCGATCTGCGCAACGAGGCCAAAGCTCTGGCCAGGCGTCTGCTCGGCCTGGGATGTAAACCAGGGGATCGGGTTGGCATCATTGCTGAAACCGATCCGTTGTTTCATCGTTTCTTTTTTGCCTGCCAATATGCGGGGCTGATTCCACTCGCCCTGCCCGCCGGCATCCAACTGGGCGCCCACAAGGCATACGTTGGCCAGATTCGGCGGATGCTGGACAGTAGTGGCGCGACTATTGCTGTCGCCCCGGCATCGCATATAGCTTTCCTTGAAGAAGTTACAGACGACCTTGACTTGCTTATGTCCGGTATACCGGAGGATTTCGACGCGCTGCCGGATAAGGAAGTAGAACTCGTTTCACCCGCTGCTGAAGATATTGCCTACCTGCAGTACACGTCCGGCAGCACACGATTCCCGCGCGGTGTAGAGATCAACCATGAAACGGTTCTGAACAACATCCGCGAGATCGCCACACACGCCATGAAACTGACCAACGAAGACCGCTTCGTGTCATGGCTGCCCTATTATCACGACATGGGTCTGATCGGGTTCATCCTGGTTCCCTTGATTGCCCAGTTATCCGTCGATTATCTGCCATCACGAACTTTTGCCATGCGGCCAAGGTTGTGGTTGAAACTCATTTCGGACAACCGCGGCACGATTTCATCCAGCCCGACATTCGGTTACGCACTGTGCGCACGCCGTTTGCGCCCGTCAGATTATGAGCGCTATGACCTCACATCCTGGCGTGTAGCCTGTGTCGGAGCCGAACAAGTCAACCCGGTACCGCTCAAAGCGTTTGCCCAAGCACTAGCGCCTTGCGGCTTTGATGAAAAAGCTTTTGTCGCCTGTTACGGCATGGCTGAGTGCGTCCTGGCGATCAGTTTTGCGCCATTGAACCTGGGCTTGAGCGTTGATTATGTGGACCAGGACGTAATGACATCCACCGGGGAGGCGGTTCCCATAAATCCATCTGCCACCAATGTAGCCTCCTATGCCGATTGTGGCCTGCTATTACCGGGCTTTGAAATTTCAATTCGCGACGACCAGGGTCGTCAAGTAGGAGAGCGTCAGTGCGGTGAAATCTACTTGAAAGGCCCAAGCGTAATGAGCGGTTACTTCCAGGACGAGGAGGCCACACTGGCCATTCTGGATGAAGACGGCTGGCTGGATACCGGGGATATCGGTTACCGGGTGGTAGACCGAATTTTCATCACGGCACGCAGCAAGGACGTCATAATCATCAAGGGCCGCAATATCTGGCCAAACGATATGGAAGTCGTCGCTCAACGCGTCGAGGGTGTTCGCCTTGGCGGTGTGGCAGCCTTTTCAATCTCCGGCTTCGGCGATGAGGAACTCGCTATCCTGGTGGTGGAAACCCGCGAGAGAGACCTGGATCAGCGTAACCGGCTGGCACACGAGATAACCAAATTGATGCATGAACATTTTGGCATCAATGTCATCATTGATCTGGTCAAACCGGGAACCCTGCCGCGTACGTCTTCAGGCAAACTTTCCAGGTTCCAGTCCAGGGAGGCTTTCCTGAAACGCCAGAAGACCCCAGCCCTGCACCTGCCGGGAACGGTGGAAATCGATCGAAAAATCGCCTGACTTGGCTAGTCCAATAGATGCAGTTTTGCTCACGGGGGCTACGGGGTTCATTGGCCGGCGCTTGCAAAAAGCCCTGTTGGTTAATGACAGGCAGGTAAGCGCGGTGGTCAAGCCGTCATCATCAAACAAGGATCAACTGCTCTGTGGCGTCCACGCCATGTTTGCTGATCTGTCAAATACCGATAAGCTGGCATCTGCCATAGCGGACTGCAAAGCCGTGATCTACTGTGCCGGATCAGTACGTGGCAGAAACCTGGAAGACTTCAGGGCAGCCAATATCGCCGGTGTCCGGTCAGTGGTCGATGCGATGAACCAGGCTAGCTTGCAAATACCCTTATTGCTGATCTCGTCCCTGGCTGCCAGCCGGCCCCGGGTTTCGGATTACGCCAACAGCAAGTTCCTTGGCGAGCGCGAAGTCATCCATCACGCAAGGTTTCCATGGACAATTTTCCGTCCACCAGCAGTGTATGGCCAGGGGGACAAGGAGATGCTGCCCATATTGAAACTCGCCCGCAAGGGCATCGTGATCCCGATCGGACCGGCTCAACAAAAACTCTCGCTCATCCATGTGGACGACCTGGTTGCAGCCATGCTTGCCTGGCTCGAGTCATGGACCGATTGCCGGGAACAGATTTTTTCACTCGACGATGGTCATTCCGGCGGGTACGATTGGCGGGAAATTGCTGAGACAGCCAGTGGAGGCAAATACTATTCATTCAAAATCCCCGACGCGTTACTGTTTGCAGCCGCAAAAGTCAACCTGCTGTTGTCCGGACTGTTCGGCTACTCACCCATGCTGTCGCCGGGAAAAGCCAGGGAGCTGATTCAACCGGACTGGTTATGTGACAATGAATCCCTCACCCAAGCGACCGGATGGTCTCCGGTTATTGACCTGGAAAACGGCTTGAAAAAAACTTTTGGCAATCACGAAAACTAAAATTAGGAGACGTAATTTGAACGTCCGTTTTGATAAAATTGAAAACAAGATCAAAGAACTGCTCGCCAGCTACCTGGAATCCAGCGGGCATCCTGAACTGGAAAAGCACGGTGAGATTACCGGTGCCACCAACCTGGTCTCGGATTTCACCCTGGACTCATTCCAGGTCATGGAGTTCCTGATGGAAATGGAAGAGGCCTTTGACATCATGATCGACATGAACAATTTATCAAATGCCCACACGGTGAATGAGCTGGCAAAAGTCGTCGCCAGCCTGCTCAAAAAATAGCCGGTTGACACATGGCCTTACTGGACAAATTTGCATCGACCGCAGCCATCCGTGACCAGCTCGGCGCCGACGGACAGGATCCGACAGATGTCGTTATCGACCAGATTATTTCGCCTACCGAAGGGCTTGTGGGGGGCCGCCACACGATACTCGCCGGCACCAACAATTACCTCGGCCTGACTTTCGATCCCGCTTGTGTCGAAGCGGGTAAAAAAGCCATCGAGGAGCAGGGTACGGGGACCACGGGGTCGCGCATGGCCAATGGCAGTTTTGCGACGCATACAGCCCTGGAACGGGATCTGGCCAACTTTTTCCAGCTGCCCTATGGCATGGTCTTCTCAACCGGATACGCGGCGAATCTGGGTACTCTGACCGCGCTGGTGAAAACCGGCGACACGGTTTTACTCGACTCCCACTGCCACGCCAGCCTGTATGACGGCTGCCAGATGAGCGGCGCCAACCTTTTCCGCTTCCGGCACAATGACATCAAAAGCCTGGAAAAGCGCCTGCAGCTCCTGGGCGACAAGACGGAAAACTGCCTGCTTATCACCGAGGGCATGTACAGCGTTCTGGGTGATACCGCACCCCTGGCAAAGATCGTGGAATTGAAAAATCGGTATGGCGCCTTGCTGCTGGTCGACGAAGCGCATTCACTGGGTGTTTATGGTGAATGTGGCCGTGGCGTGGCCGAGGCTGAAGGTGTACTGGGGGAAGTCGATTTCGTGGTCGGCACATTCAGTAAAAGCCTGGGTGCGATGGGTGGCTTTTGTGTCAGCCCGCACCCGGAACTGGAACTGATTCGCTACGTTTCCAGGCCGTTCATTTTCACCGCCTCATCCAGCCCCTCGATCATTGCGAGCACGCACGAAGCCTTGCGCCAACTGAGGGCCCGGCCGGAACTTCGTGAAACCCTTTGGCGAAACGCCAATCATCTGTACGAGGGTCTCAAAGCGCTTGGCTTACACCTTGGTCCGCAAGTCAGCCCGGTGGTTGCCGTACGGTTGGGTACTAAAGAGGAAGCCCTGTCCTGCTGGAATCGTCTGCTCGAAGCGGGCGTCTACACCAACCTGATGATCCCACCGGCATCGCCCGGTGGATTCAGCTATCTTCGTTGCAGTGTCAGTGCCGCGCATACACCGGAACAGTTGGAAAGAATCATCAGTGCTTTTGCCGACCTGAAAACTCAGCTACTGTAGGAACGTGCCTGGTACTCCTTCAAGGCACGTACTCCTACACGTTCCGTTTGATCAGCAAGCCGGTCAGTATGAGAACCAGCAGGGAAGACGTTATTCCCGCCAATCCTGGGCCAATCAGCCCGGTAATCGGTGTCAGGACAAAAAACATCGCCACATAAGTAGTGATGCCGATTACGTGAATCCGCAAAATCGAGGCAGCCTTGCCCATCGCGTAAACCGCAGCGCGCAGCGATGCGCCGGCAAGTTCAAATGTAGCCGCCAGCAGCATCAGGCTGAGTAGCGGCGCCGCAGCGACATATTCCTCACCCACTATTCCCAGTATTGGCCGGCCGATAAACAGGGCAAGAATAACAAATACCAGGCCGGCAGCACCCGCGATAAAGGCCGTCTTCCACGGTACGGTATGAAAGCCCTCATCGCGTGCATGGAAGCTCCTGGTGAGATCCGGAAAAAACACTTCGCGTAACAACACAGCCGGCTGGGTGAGCACGCTTGAAAACTCCCGTGCCAGGCGGAATAATCCGGCTGCGGCTGGCCCAAGTAAGGCGCCGGCCAACAGTGTCGATACATGTTTGGGCAACAGGTCAATATTGGTCTGCCAATACACCACCCCGATAAATTTCCAGAACGCTTGCTGCCGATCGCGAATCTCCTGCCACTGGAACCCACTCCACAGGCTGGTATTCATATGCGCCTTCAACTCTTTCAATCCACGCACGGTCATGTAGATATGCCCTGCGGCAAAAGCCGACCCCCAGGCGACGATAAACACCGGCATCGGAGCATCCAGCACCCAGGCAATGGAAACCATCATGAAACGCAGAGCCGGCCCGATAGTGAACTGGACACTGAGTGCATCGAAGCGGTCATAAATGCGCAGGATACCGTTGGGTGTGCTATTGGCCGTGGCCAGGATGATCAAGCTGTACATCGCTGCCCAAGCCACCATATCGCTGTCCCACTGCAGGAAATGCCCGGCCAGCGGTGCGGCGGCGATGCCAAGTATCACCGCCAGCAGAGCAGCGACTATGTCGATCATCATGGTTGAACGCAATAGGGATCGCAGGCCGCGGTCGTCTCCAGCCTCGCTGAGAGGAATTCCAAACCGGACGATGGTCTCGAAAGTCCGGAAATTCAGTGCGCCGCGAACCACCATGATGTAGGTATGCAACAGGATGACCAGCCCAAACTCGGTGGCCGACAAGGCGTTGGCCATCAGGCCGGTAGAGGTGACGGAAAAAACTGCCGCAATCCCCCGCCCGCGCAAAACAACGGCAAAATTCTTCAGCACTCGCTTCAGCATAGATTCACGATCATCGGAATGCACCCTGCCGGTAGAGGCGCCAAAGTAGGGGCCAAACAAAAATCAGGGGGTATTTTCTCTGCAGGCTGGTGGGCTCGATGTAGACACCCGAATGGCGCTTTATTTTCCACAGCAGGTAATCCAGGCCACCGGAAAAGGTTACAGCAGCCTTGATGAGGCGTAAAAAGGAGAGAACTTTGCCCTGCATCCGCCTGAACCACCAACTGGCCTTTGAGCAGCGCCTGGTATTATTACTTGTCGTGTTGATGTATTTTCCTTCCTGCTCAGTTTGTTGGAAACCCAAGCCCTGCCCGGCCAGGGCGGTGGTGATCGATGTGTAATAATCAGGCCAGAAACTGAATAGCTTTAGTGCGTGCCCCGGCGAT
>JADFKH010000019.1 GCA_022565025.1 Pseudomonadota bacterium | reverse complement strand
GGAAATGGCATGTCCTTTGCAAGGACTGCAACGCAGTATTGGAGCATCTGGGTAGCTCCCTTCGGGCGGGCCGTGAAGCGGTCGTCCGCGGTGTTGCACCTCTTGGTAAGGACGCGCCATTACCGGCGAGGCGCGCCTAACGGTCAACCGCTTCACGACTCGCTGAACCCATCAATATTGACTTGGCGGAGTACGAGTACTTCAAACTTTATTTTCCAGAGTGATTCATGTTTGAAAATCTAACCGAGCGACTGTCACGCACGGTACAACAATTGCGCGGCAAAGGCCGCCTGACCGAGGATGGTGTCAAGGATACCCTGCGTGAGATACGGATCGCCTTGCTGGAAGCTGATGTCGCATTGCCGGTAGTCCAGTCTTTTATCGAGGGGGTGCGCGAAAAAGCACTCGGCCGGGAATTCCTGAAGAGTCTCACACCCGGTCAGGCCATGGTGCAACTGGTCTACGATGAACTGGTGCAGATCATGGGTGTGCACAACGAGGCACTCGATCTGAAAGCCCAGCCTCCGGTACCGATATTGCTGGCAGGTCTGCAAGGGTCGGGTAAAACCACGACGACAGCAAAACTGGCCCGCCTGCTGATCGAGCAGGAAAAGAAGCGGGTGATGGTTGTTTCATGCGATGTATACCGCCCGGCCGCCATCGAGCAACTAAAAACCCTGGCAGACCAGGTTGGTGCGATTTTCCAGCCCTCAAGGACGGATCAGAAGCCGGAGGACATTGCGAAAAATGCCATGCATGCCGCACGTCAACAAATGTGTGACGTGTTGCTGGTGGATACGGCCGGTCGTTTACATGTCGATCAAGAAATGATGACTGAAATCCGCCAGATCCATGCCGCGATATCGCCACACGAAACCCTGTTCGTGGTTGATGCCATGACCGGCCAGGATGCTGCAAACTCGGCCGCTGCCTTTAACGAGGCGCTGGATCTGACCGGGATTATATTGACCAAGACGGATGGTGACGCCCGTGGTGGTGCCGCTCTGTCCGTGCGGCAGATTACCGGCAAGCCGGTGAAATTCCTCGGCTCCGGCGAAAAAACGGACGCGCTCCAGCCGTTTCATCCTGAGCGTGTGGCTTCGCGCATCCTGGGTATGGGTGATGTTTTATCGCTGGTGGAGGACATTCACCGCAAGGTAGACCAGGAAAAAGCCGAAAAACTGGTCCAGAAAATGCGCAGGGGCCGGGGTTTCGACCTGGAAGATTTTCGCTCACAGCTGGAACAGATGCAGAACATGGGCGGACTCGGTGGCCTGGTGGATAAACTACCCGGGATGAGTAATCTGCCGGACGGGATAAAAGCCCAGGTTGGTGACCATCAAACCCGCCAGATGATTGCCATTATCAATTCCATGACGCCCCAAGAGCGGCGTTTCCCGGGCGTGATCCGTGGTTCGCGTAAAAAACGCATCGCATTGGGTTCTGGCACGCAGATTCAGGCGGTAAATCGCCTGTTGAAGCAACATGGCCAGATGCACAAGATGATGCGGAAAATGGGCAAGGGTGGGATGTCGAGAATGATGAGAAAAATGGGTAAATTGCAGGGACAATTGCCGCCGGGTGGTTTCCCCGGAGGCAAGATGCCGTTTTAAGGACTGTTCGGGATGGTAAGCACTACCAGGCGTGATTTCATAAGCGGCAGCCTGCTTGTAGCAGGGGTGGCGTCGCTGGGCCTGGTTGCCCTGTCAAAATATACCGCGACACCGGGAAAACGGGTCATGGGTGACGCCATGGGCCCGTTGGCTCCGGTGCTTGATGAGGCCACGGGGCTCCCTCTGTTGATGTTGCCCGAGGGGTTCCGCTACAAGACATTTTCATGGGCAGGCTCGCACTTGCACGACGGTCATCCGGTGCCGATGTTGGCAGACGGGATGGCCGTGATCCGGAATGTGGGTAGCCGGGTAACACTGGTCAGAAATCATGAACTGGCAGGTTCCAGCGGTCCGATTGGGGACCCGGATCTTGCCTATGACATCACCGGGGGCGGTACCACGACATTGGTATTCGATACCTCGGATGAAACGCTGCAAGATTCATGGGTTAGCCTTGGCGGTACGCTCATCAATTGCGCCGGCGGTGTGACGCCCTGGGGTAGCTGGTTGTCGTGTGAAGAAGGGCCCATATCTCCCGAACTTTTGCATTTACCCGCACCCTTTCGGCAGGCATTGTGGAATATTGAAGACGCCCGTCGCCCCCACGGTTACGTGTTTGAAGTACCGGCCGAAGGAATTGCCCGGCCCGAACCGATTGTTGCCATGGGGCAGTTTTATCACGAAGCAGTCGCCTTTGATGATCGCAGTGGCATTGCCTATCTCACCGAGGACTTGAACCCGCAGGCCGGCCTTTACCGCTTCATTCCCGACGTTCCAGGCAAGTTACTGCGAGGTGGCGCTCTGCAAATGATGCGGGTTGATGGCGGGCGTGACATGCGCGACAGCCTGGTTCCAGGACAAGAGATGCCGGTCGAGTGGGTCGATATCCCGAACCCCGAACAGGGTTTCACCAGCCAGAACAGGGAAGGTGATGGAGTAGTGAAACAAGGCCTGGCCGCTGGCGGGTCCGTTTTTATCTCGCTGGAGGGTTGTACCTGTATCGACGGTCAGGTGTATTTCACCAGCAAGATTGGCGGCAAGGCAAGGTCCGGTTATGTCTATCAATACGACATCGACCGGAAGGTGGTTTGGCTGATCTACGAGTCTCCGGGGCATGGGGTAATTTCGGGTCCGGACAACATTGTCATGAGCCCCCGCGGCAGCCTGGTCCTGTGCGAGGATCGCGTCAACGCGAATACCGCGGCACAAAAATTAGCCGGGCTGACAGCAAAAGGTGAACTATTCCGGTTCTGCCAGATCAACCCCAGGCTAGACGGAATTCACGACGGCCATGACCTGGCCACGACCGTATTACACAGTGAATGGGCCGGTGTTACTTTCTCCGGTGATGGCCAATGGCTTTTCGTCAACATCTATAACCCCGGAATTACCGTTGCGATCACAGGCCCGTGGCAGCAAGGATTAATTTAAGCGGTATTTTCTTTCGTTTAAAAAAGCGGTAGAATGCCCGGTTTGCTGCTTCGTCTGTACTCGTCCTTAGTGCCGGGCAGAACGCCGCGAAATCAAGCAAGTGTGTTGTTCTGGTGAAATTTCCGCCAGGGCAGATAGAGTGGCCTATGAGTTATTGACAACTTATAATTAATTTTTAGATATTGAAACATAGTGGATTTTGAAAAATGGTAAAAATCAGATTGTCACGTGGTGGCGCGAAAAAAGTTCCGTTTTATCATATTGTCGTGACTGACAGCCGCAAGGCTCGCGAAGGCCGCAGGATAGAACGGGTCGGGTTTTTCAACCCCATGGCTCGTGGCCATGAAGAGCGTTTACGGTTGGATCTGGATCGCGTGGATTATTGGACGGGTCTAGGCGCCCAACTCAGCGACCGTGTGAAATCGCTGGTTTCCGAGGCCCGCGCCCAGGCTTCCTGATTCGGCCAGGTACGGTGTGGTGAGCCCCGAAGACGCTGAAAAGCGGAAAATTGTACCGCTAGGCCATATTTCTGGTGTGCATGGAGTTAGCGGGTGGTTGAAGATCTATTCAATGACCGAACCACGCGAAGCCATTTTTGAATATCAGCCCTGGCTGGTGGGAGATCACCTGGAAACGGTACATGTTGAGCAGGGAAAAAAGCACGGCAAACACTTGATTGCCATGCTTGAAACAGTAAAGGATCGCGACCAGGCGGAAGGCCTGGTCAACCGGCAAATTGCTGTTTATCGTGACCAGCTTCCCTCATTGACGGATGAAGAGTTTTATTGGACAGATCTGGTGGGCCTGGCAGTCCAACTGGAAGATGGCACCAATCTCGGCATCATTCGTAACATGCTGGCCACGGGGGCCAATGACGTGATGGTGGTACAAGGGGTGTTGCAGAGCGAACGTGAACGCTTGATCCCTTTTGTGCTGGGGCAGTACGTCAAAAACGTAGACCTGGATAAAGGATTGGTGGTAGTCGATTGGGACCCGGATTTTTAGTGAACACCGGATGAAAATACAGGTTATCACGCTGTTTCCGGAAGAATTCACACCATTGATTGATTTGGGTGTGACAGGACGCGGGATTCGGCAAGGCAAAGTCCGGCTCGAGTTACTAAATCCCAGAGATTTTGCCCGGGACAGGCGCCATACGGTAGATGATCGACCCTACGGCGGTGGGCCGGGAATGGTGATGGCAGTTGAGCCGTTGCGCAGCGCCATTCGTGCGGCCCGGGATGCAACCGGTGGCAAGGCGCAGGTGAGTCTGCTCAGCCCGCAAGGGAGGCGGCTCGACCAGGCAGTCGTCAGGGAAATGGCCCAGCGCGAGCATTTGATCCTGGTTTGCGGCAGATACGAGGGTATCGACGAGCGGTTGATCGAACTGGAAGTTGACGAGGAATGGTCCGTTGGTGACTATATTCTCAGTGGAGGTGAACTGGCGGCAGCCGTGATCATCGACGCAATTACACGCTTGCTGCCGGGTGTGCTTGGAGACGAGCAATCGGCACAGCAGGATTCATTTACGGACGGTTTGCTGGATTGCCAGCACTATACCCGCCCGGAGGAAGTCGACGGCCTGGAAGTGCCGCCGGTGTTATTATCCGGTGACCACGGGGCAATCAGGCGGTGGAGAAAAAAACAGTCACTGGGCCGCACCTGGCTGAGAAGGCCGGATTTACTCAATGGGCTGGAACTGGATACGGAATCAAGAGCCCTGTTGGCGGAATTCAAGCGCGAAGATGCTGAACAAAGCAGCCGGCAGTGAAAGAGTTGGCAATTGATAATTTGTAATTAGGGATTGGTAATGAAGGATCAGGAAAATGACTAACATCATCGATGAAATCAATGCGGAACAGATGAACAACGAATTCCCCGAATTTTCACCGGGTGACACCATCATCGTCAGCGTGAAAGTGAAAGAAGGCAACCGCGAACGGATCCAGGCTTTCGAAGGCGTGTGCATCGCCATCCGTAACCGTGGACTGAACTCTTCCTTTACCGTTCGCAAGATATCCCATGGCATCGGTGTGGAGCGCGTCTTTCAGACCCACAGTCCACAGATCGACTCCATCAAGATCAAGCGTCGCGGTGATGTCCGGCGCGCCAAGCTCTACTATCTGCGCGGCCTCGAAGGCAAAGCAGCCAGGATCAAAGAAAAGCTCAAATGAACAGGCTTTTTTAGCAGTGGCGCTCGGGGATGCCGCCGTAGCGCTTGAAAAAGACTGAATCTGCAGGGGGCAGGCTGCCCGATGCTTTTTTCATGGTGTTACTGAACCAGGTGGCTGAACTCGCGCCGATGCATTTGTAAATGTCGGCGGTAGTGTTGTGCGCATCGAAACCGGCCCAGTCGTTTGGCAACATGTCGAGCGGCAGTTCCGGGTCGCGCAACAGGATCCGGCGGTAGTCGTGGATCAGCAAAGTGCGCAGCGCGAAGGCCCGTTCCGGGTCGGGTATACGCTTGGCCGAAAGGTAACGCAATACCGGCCGGTAACGATCGAGGAAAGACTGATACGCCGCGCCCAGTTCGGCCAGGTTCCAGCGCTCCATTACCTGGCGCTGCAGTGCATCGCCGTTGCTGGACTTCTCGGCGCGCGCCGTCATGATGACCACTGAATCACGCACGTCCAATTCACCGAGCAGTTCGTACAGTGATTTGCGATCCTGCGAAGGCATTGCGTAAACACCCGGTGACAGCAAGCCGAAGCCCTGCCACAGTAGACCCCTGCGCAGAGGCTCGCGCTTGTCCTCGTGAACGAATGACGGGATGACCAGGGTCCATGCACCGTCCCATTCCGGCTGCTTGTTGCTATAGATGCGTCTTGCAGCGCGCTGATACTGATTGAATCCGGCGGGAGAGAGGCCGTAGTAACTGCGGCGGCCTTGCTTGCGTGAAACCAGCCAGTCATCGTGTACCAGGCGAAATACCGCCGTGCGCACCAGGCGTTCGCTGATGCCCAGCGGCGTGAGAGACCGGATCAGGCTGCCGAGCCAGATTTCACCACCATGCCGGGTGACAGCGTCACAAAACAGGGTGATCAACAACGAAGTACTGCTGATACTCCCTTGCGCCATGCGCACGGACAGGAATTTTCGAATAGAGTGTGAACTCTCCATGAGTTCAGAGCTGGTCGTAGTCCACGATGACTTTGTCTGAAATCGGGTGTGACTGGCAGGTGAGTATGTAACCCTGTTCCAATTCCTCTGGCCTCAGCGCCTGGTTCAGGTCCATGTCCACCTTGCCTTCTTGCAAAACGGCTTTGCAAGTGGCGCAGACACCGCCTTTGCATGAAAATGGCAGGTCGATGCCGTTGTTCAGACCGGCGTCGAGCAAGTTCTCACCATCGGCGTTGAGCTCGAAAATGTATTCGCGCCCACTGGAAATCACCGTGACCTGGCTGACCTGGCCCTTGTGCTTTTGCGCCCGGGCATGGTGCCGCTCAACGGCCTTGCGCGCGTTTTCCGCCGAAGAGGCGAACAGTTCGAAGTGGATGTGTTCCTCTTCTATCCCTTCACTGCGCAGTCCCCGGGAGACCTCGGAAATCATGCCTTCTGGACCACACAGGAAAAATTCATCGAAATCGCGAATTCTGATCAGGCAGCGATTGAGTTCGCCACCCTTGCGGTTGTTGATACGCCCGCTGAGAATCTCCGCTTCCTGGGGTTCGCGGCTGAATATATTTATCCAGTGGAATCGCTGCAAATAGCGGTTCTTCAGGAAAGCCAGTTCATTGCGAAACATCATCGTCGCCGTGCGCTGATTGCCGTAGAGTAGTGTAACCTTGCTCTGCGGCTCACGCGCCAGCAGCGTTTTGACGATCGAAAGCACTGGGGTAATGCCGCTGCCGGAACTGATGCACAAGTAGTTGCGGGCCTTGCCGGGGTCCAACTCGGTGAAGAAATTGCCGCGTGGCGCCATCACCTCAATCGTGTCTCCAGCTTTCAGTTGCTGGTTGGCCCAGCTTGAGAAAACACCGTCTTCAACGTGCTTGATGCCTACTCTCAGTTCACCATCGTCCAGCCCGGAACAGATCGAATAGGAGCGCTGGACGGTTTCTCCGTCTATGTCCGCCCGGAGGGTGAGATACTGGCCCTGGTGAAAAGCGAAAGTATCGGCAAGGTCTTCGGGCACTTCGAAGTTCAGCACCACGGCGTGATTCGTATCCTGGCGAAGATCGCTGATTTTCAGCTGATGAAAATGCTTGCCCATACATTTATCTCATGACAAAATTATTCTGCCAAACCCTCAAATCACACCTATACACCGGATGATGGCGCAGGGCAGGTGCGGCTGGACGCAGTGCTGGACTGAACCCCATAGCAGTAGCTATGGGGTGAAGGAAGCGCAAGTCCGGACGTGCCTGAACAAGCCAGGGCCGGGGTATAGGTGTGATTTGAGGGTTTTCTTATATGCATTTGAAATAATCGAATGGTTCGGCACAGTCCAGGCAGCGGTACAATGCTTTGCAGGCGGTCGAGCCAAACTCGCTGATGCATTCGGTACGTTCGCTGCCGCACTGGGGGCAGACCACGGCGGTGCCTGGAGATATCATTGCGCAGTGTCCTTGGTTGGACTTTTGCGGTGGTGCGATGCCATATTCCCGTAGTTTTTCACGGCCTTGCGCTGTCATCCAGTCGGTAGTCCATGCTGGCGACAGGCTTTGTTTCACCTGGACATCTTGGTAGCCGGCCTGCGCCAGGGTTTGCCTGATATCTGCCCTGATCGTGCTCATGGCCGGACAGCCCGAGTAAGTCGTGGTGATGGTTACGGTCACTCGATCGCCATCCAGGGAAATATCCCGCAGAATCCCCAGGTCGTGGATGGATACTACCGGGATTTCAGGATCCGTAACCTGTTCCAGCAGAGCTTCCAGTCTCTCAATTTCGCTGTATCCCGGTCGGGCGGTGTCCGCGATGTTTTGCGCAGCATTCATTGCAGGGTTTACCACTCCAGGCCGGGATAAGCTCGTTGCATGAACTGCAACTCAGCCAGCAAATAGCCAAGGTGCTCGGTATGTAAGCCTGCGCGACCGCCGCGGATGGACCACTGGCCGTCCGGCGTGTCCAGGGTGGCCTCGTTCAGTACCGACTGCACGCAGCGTTCCCAATCAGTTTTCAGTGCTGGGCGGTCTACTGCGATACCTTGGTTGATCAGGCTTTCCTCGATTTTGTCCACTTCGAACAGCTCATGGGTGTAGCCCCAAACGTCGTTGAATGCCCGCTGTATACGATCATGGCTTTCCCCGGTACCGTCACCCAGGCGCTTGATCCATTGTTCGCTGCGCCTCAAGTGGTAGCGTGACTCTTTGATCGCCTTGGCAGCGATTGCGGCCAGGGTCTCGTCCACTGATTGCATCAGTTCGGTATAGAAGCCGACATCGTAAACGTCTATCAGGAACTGGCGCGCCATGGTGTCGGCAAAGTCACCGATGGGCAGTTCACAGATCAGCAGGTTGCGGTACTGGCGGCAGTCTCTCAGGTAGGCAATATCGTCCTCACTGCGTCCTGCACCTTCTGCCTCGCCGGCGTAGGAATAGAACATCATCGCGCGGCCGATGAAATCCAGCGCCACGTTGGTCAGCGCCAGATCTTCTTCCAGGAAGGGGGCATTGCTCGACCATTCCGACAGGCGGTGGCCCAAGGTCAGTGAATCGTCGCCCAATGCGATGGCGTAGTTGACAATATCCTGTTTGTTGGCGTCTTGTTTGTTTGCCTTGGAATTCATCGTGTTCCTGGTTTTACAGGTTTTTGACTTCGTCTGGAAGCTGGTAATGGGTGGCGTGCCGGTAGGGCTTGTCGTCCATCGGATCGTAGAATTGCTCCACGTCGCTCTCCTGTGAGGCGACGATGTCGCTGGAATTTACAACCCAGATGCTGACACCTTCGCTGCGGCGCAGGTAAACGTCGCGTGCGTACTCCAACGCCTGCTCATGGCCTTGGGCGTGCAGGCTGCCGACATGGCGGTGGTCCAGGCCGCGTTTGGAGCGGATAAAGACCTCGAACAGGGGTAAGGCATTGTGGTTCATTATCGGATTCTCCGGTCAGTACACTGCCGTTCAGGCTGCGCTGCGAGCGCTTCGTGCCTGCTGTTTTTCTTGATAGGCATGCATGGCTTCGCGTACCCAGGCGCCATCCTGCTGGGCCTTGATGTGGTGTGCCAGGCGTTGGCGGTTGCAGGGGCCGTTGCCGGAAACCACCTGCCAAAACTCATCCCAATCGATTTCGCCAAAATCGTAGTGCCCACGATCTTCGTTCCAGCTGAGATCGGGGTCGGGCATTTTCAGGCCAATGCACTCGGCCTGTGGTACGGTCTGGTCGACGAACTTCTGGCGCAACCGGTCATTGCTTTCACGCTTCAGTTTCCATTGCATCGACTTGGCGGTATGGGCCGATTCCGCATCATGCGGTCCGAACATCATCAGAGACGGCCACCACCAGCGATCGAGGGCGTCCTGGGCCAGGGCTTTTTGCTCCGCACTGCCTCGTGCCAGTACCAGCATGATCTGGTAGCCCTGGCGTTGGTGGAAACTTTCTTCCTTGCAGATACGAATCATCGCCCTGGAGTAGGGGCCATATGAGGTGCGCTGCAGTGAAACCTGGTTGACGATGGCGGCGCCGTCCACCAGCCAGCCGATGGCGCCCATGTCGGCCCAGGTCAGTGCCGGGTAGTTGAAGATCGATGCGTATTTGGCTTTGCCCAGATGCAGGGCTGCAATCATGTCCTCCCTGGAGGTACCCAGGGTTTCCGCGGCGCTATACAGGTAAAGACCGTGTCCAGCTTCATCCTGTATTTTAGCCAATAAAATGGCCTTGCGGCGCAGCGTGGGCGCACGGGTGATCCAATTGCCCTCCGGCTGCATGCCGATCACTTCGGAGTGTGCATGTTGTGACATCTGCCGCAACACGGTTTTGCGATAGTCGTGGGGCATCCAGTCTTTTGGTTCGATGCGTTCCTCGTTGGCAACTTTGGCGTCGAATTCCTGCTGGCGCCGTTCGTGTTCCTTTTCTTGCATATTATTTCCGCTGGTGTCGGCTCAAGCTTTGGTCTTTTAAGTGATACAAATATACTAAAATATAATAAATAATTGTATCATAATTGAGTCGTGAAACGAAATAGTTTTACTTTTACTGTCCTTTCAAACAACGTTCTCAATGACCAGGGCGATGCCTTGGCCGACGCCGATGCACATGGTGCACAGGGCGTAGCGTCCGCCGGTACGCTGCAACTGATACAGGGCGGTGGTAACCAGTCGGGCGCCGCTCATACCCAGGGGATGACCCAGGGCGATGGCTCCGCCGTTCGGATTAACGTGGTCCGCATCATCCGCCAGACCAAGGTCCCTAAGGACCGCCAGGCCCTGGGCGGCAAAGGCTTCGTTCAGCTCGATGACATCCATCTGGTCCAGGGTCAGGCCGGCAATCTGCAGCACTTTGCGGGTGGCCGGTGCCGGGCCCATGCCCATGATGCGCGGTGGCACACCGGCGGTGGCCATGGCCACGACTCGTGCTCGTGGTGTTAGGCCGTGTTTTGCTGCGGCATTTTCTGATGCCAGTAGCAGCGCGCAAGCACCGTCATTGATACCGGATGCGTTACCGGCGGTAATCGTGCCGTTTTCGCGGAACGGTGTGCCCAGTTTTGCCAGCGCTTCCAGGTTGGTGTCGGCGCGGGGATGTTCGTCCTGGCTTATTACCAGGTCTTCTTTGCGTTTTTGTGGCACGGTGACCGCTGTAATCTCATCGTCGAACACACCGTTGGTCTGCGCTCTGGCTGCACGCTGCTGGCTGCGCAGCGCGAAGGCATCCTGGTCCGTGCGGCTGACGGTGAACTCCTCCGCCACATTTTCGGCGGTCTCGGGCATTGAGTCGACCCCGTATTGTGACTTCATCAGACGGTTGACGAAGCGCCAGCCGAGGGTGGTGTCGTACATCTCCGCCCGGCGGCTGAAGGCGTTGTCCGCCTTGGCCATGACGAACGGTGCGCGGCTCATGGATTCCACACCTCCTGCAATGACGAGATTTGCTTCACCGCAACGGATGGTGCGGGCGGCACTGCCTACAGCATCCATGCCGGATCCACACAGTCGGTTGAGCGTGACACCCGTCACGGAGTCGGGCAGTCCGGCCAGCAGGCTGCTCATGCGCGCGACGTTGCGGTTGTCTTCACCGGCCTGGTTGGCGCAACCGTAGTAAACGTCGTCCACCGCAGCCCAGTCCACAGCTGGATTTCGCTCGGTTAATGCGCGGATCGGGATGGCGCCGAGGTCATCGGTGCGAACGGAGGATAGACCACCGCCATAACGTCCGATTGGGGTCCGGATGGCGTCGCAGATATAGGCATTATTCATTTAAGATTCCTTACTATTCACCTTTAAATTCAGGGGATCGTTTTTCCAGGAAAGCGGCTACGCCTTCCCGGTAGTCGTGACTCTGACCGAGCATGCGCTGAGTGTTCTTTTCCAGCTCCAGTTGTTCTGGCAACGTGTTGGTGGCTGATTCTTGCAGCAGTTTTTTGATCATGCCCAAGCCCCGTGTGGGCTGTGTGGCGAAGTGTGCGGCCAGCCTTCTTGCTTCGAACTGCAGATCATCGTCATCAACGCAGCGCCAGATAAGCCCCCAGTCCTCTGCCTGCTCAGCGGGCAGTTTTTCGCCCAGCAAGGCCAAGCCCTTCGCGCGCGCCAGACCGACCGCCCGCGGCAGGTTCCAGGTCCCGCCAGAATCAGGAACCAGGCCGATCTTACAAAATACCTGGATGAAACTGGCGGAGCGGGCAGCCAGGACAATGTCGCAGGCCAGCGCGATACTGGCACCGGCACCGGCCGCGACGCCGTTGACGGCACAGATCACCGGTTTAGGCAGGCCCATGATGCTCTCGATCAGCGGGTTGTAGTATTTTTCAATCGATTCACCGAGGTCGGGCACGCCACCTTCGGTCGACACCGCCCGGTCACTCAGGTCCTGCCCAGCGCAGAATCCGCGGCCGTTTGCGGTGATCAAAAGACAGCGGATAGACGCGTCTTCGTGCACTATCTTCATTGCGATGCGCACTTCTTCGTGCATTTCGGTAGTGAAACTGTTGAGCCGGTCGGGACGGTTCAGCGTCAGCGTGGCAAAGCCTGAATCAATGTTGAATTCTATGGTCTTGAAAGCCATTGTTTTAATTTCCTCGGAATGGCCGGCAGGAATGCAGATCAGAAAGGATACAAAACGTTCGTCGTAAATAAAAGTTCTGTATCATCTTTTCTTTGGTGAAAGGAAACCCAGGTGAAACACAGATGCCCATTTATAGTATCGAAGGACTCGTGCCGGTGGTTGACCCCGGCGCTTTTGTCCACGAAACCGCAGTCCTGATCGGTGACGTGATCATTTCCCAAGGTTGTTATGTAGGCCCCAATGCCGTGTTGCGGGGGGATTTCGGGCGTATCGTCATGGAGCAGGGCTCTAACTTACAGGATACCTGCGTGGCGCATGCATTTCCCGGCAAGGACTGCGTTGTCGAAGTCGATGGCCATATCGGCCACGGCGCGGTGCTGCATGGCTGTCGTATCGGACGCAACGCTCTGGTCGGTATGAACGCAGTGGTCATGGATGACGTGGTGATCGGAGCGGAGTCGATCGTGGGTGCGATGGCTTTCGTGCGCTCGGGATTCACCTGTCCGGAGCGCAGCATGGTGGTGGGGTCTCCCGCGCGAATTATTCGCAGCGTCAGGGAAGAGGAAGTCCAGTGGAAAAGCCAGGGTACAGAGGAATACCAGCAGTTGGTAAGCCGTTGCCGGCTCTCGCTTGAGCGGGTAGAACCCCTGGCTGAACCGGAGCCCGATCGCCCCCGGATCGACAGCAGTGAGTTCAAACCCAAGGATCAATTCTGAGAGAACTCATCCACTGGTCTTCAATCCTCCCGTCGCTCCACCAGCGTCAGAATGTCGTAAACCGCCACCGGATCGGCATTCTGGTTGGTGACTTCCACGTCCCACACGACCACACCGGTGGCCTTGTCCTCATCCGGACGTTTCTCTTTGCGGATCTTTTGCTTAACGGTAAGACGCACCCGGATGGTGTCGCCGATACCGACCGGCTCGATGAAACGCAGGTTTTCCAGGCCGTAGTTGGCCAATACCGGGCCGGGCGCCGGATCGACGAACAGGCCGGCGGCGGCTGAGATCACGAAGTAGCCGTGAGCCACGCGCTTGCCAAACAGGGAGTCTTTTGCAGCGATTTCATCAAAGTGTGCGTAAAAATGGTCTCCGGAAATGCAGCCGAAGTTGACGATGTCAGCCTCGGTGACCGTGCGCCGGTGGGTAATCAGTGTCTCGCCGATCTGCAGATCATCGAAGTACTTGCGGAACGGGTGAACCAGCTCGATGATCGGCTTCGACCCGAGGGTGTACTGGCGGGTGATGGCCGTCAAAGTGGTGGGTGAGCCCTGTATGGCGGTGCGCTGCATGTAGTGCTTGATCGCTCGGCTGCCGCCCAGTTCTTCACCACCGCCCGCTCGACCGGGGCCGCCGTGCACCAGCGGCGCCAGCGGTGAGCCGTGACCGGTGGATTCGGCCGCGCAGTCGCTGTTCAGCACCAGGATGCGGCCGTGGTAGGCGGCAGTGCCCAGTACGATACGGGTCGCCTCTTCGTCATCGGCGGTGACCAGCGATCCGACCAGGCTGCCACGGCCGAGTTTGGCCAGTTCGATGGCCTCTTCGGTATCGCCATAGGGCATCAGGGTGCTGACCGGGCCGAAGGCCTCCACGCTGTGGGGCGCCCCGTTCTCGAAAGGTTGATCACAGTAGAGCAGGGTGGCCGGGAAGAAGGCGCCTTTTTCCGGGTCAGCCCCGACGACTTCGAAATCCCGGCTGCCACCGTGTAGAATTTCGCAGTCTTGCGCCAGTTTTTCCACGCTTTGCCACACGTCTTCGCATTGGTCCGTACCGACCAGTGAGCCCATGCGCACGCCCTCGACCGCGGGATCACCCATGATGGCCTTGTCCAGCCGGGATTTCAGAGCTGCGGCCACCGCCTCAACTTGGTTCCTCGGTACGATGGCTCGCCGGATGGCAGTGCACTTCTGGCCGGCCTTGACGGTCATTTCCTGCGCTACGCCCTTGATAAACAGACTGAATTCGGGGGTGTCGGGCGTTACCTCCGCACCCAGAATCGAGCAGTTGAGAGAGTCCGCTTCCAGGTTGAAGGGGATGCTGTTTTCCAGGATATTGGGATGTGATTTCAGCATCTTGCCGGTTGATGCAGAGCCGGTGAAGGTCACCGCGTCCTGTTCGGTAAGATGCTCAAAAAGGTCGCCTACGCCACCACAGATCAGCTGGATAGCACCTTCGGGCAAGATGCCTGAAGCAATGATTTCCCGCACCATGGCTGCGGTGAGGTAGGAAGAAACGGTTGCCGGTTTTACCACCACTGGCACGCCGGCAATCAGGCTGGGCGCAATTTTCTCCAGCATGCCCCAGCAGGGGAAGTTGAAGGCGTTTATATGGACCGATACACCTTCTTTGGGCACCAGGATATGGCGCCCCACGAAGGTGCCTTTTGCCGACAGCCGTTCCACCTTTCCTTCGACGCAGAAGGATTCATTGGGAAGTTCACGCCGCGCGATGCCGGAGTAACTGAATACGGTGCCGATTCCGCCCTCGATGTCGACCCAGCTGTCACCACGGGTGGCGCCGGTCATTGTCGAGATTTGATAAAACTTTTCTTTCTTTTCCAGCAGGTATTTGGCCAGGGCCTTGAGCATATTCGCCCGGTCGTGAATGGTCATGGCACGCAGGGCCTTGCCGCCGGCGTTCCGGCCATGGCGGAGAACTTCAGCAAAATCAATTCCGCTGCTGTCGACCACGCCGACCGGTTCTCCGGTGATCGCGTTGCGGACCTCTATTCCTTCGCCCTGGCCCGGTGTCCAGGCGCCGTTCACATAACTCTCAATATTCATCAGTCTTTCCATTGTTCGCCGGGAACCATTATATGCGGGGAGCAATATGATACAAATGACAATACCGCATACAACAATCAGTGTGGTTTTCACTCGCCGGACGGTGCGATGAAGATGTACTATGAGTGGCCGAAATACCGGTCTGATTTTCATTATCTCGAGATCCAAACCCAGGAGAATGTATGCGCCCCACGTCAGCGATTGTCCGGCTGAATGCCATCGTGGAAAACTTCAAAATCGTCTGCCGGCTCGCGCCAGGTTCAAAGAATGTTGCCGTGATCAAGGCCAATGCCTATGGCCACGGGGCGGTAGAGGTTGCACGGGCGCTGCATGATGAAGTCCCGGCATTCGCTGTCGCTTTTTTCGAAGAAGCGGTGCAGTTGCGGGATGCGGGCATCACCAAGCCGATCCTGATCCTGCAGGGTACCCTGGGCGATGAAGTTGTCGCCGAAGCAGCCGCCAGGGACTTCTGGCTGTTGTTGCACAACCAACAACAGATTGACCAAGTGCTGTCTGCAAAATCCACCCGGCCAGTCAGGGTATGGCTCAAGGTCGAAACGGGCATGTACCGCCTGGGAATGAATCTCGAAGAAGCACAAGGCGCCTGTGAGGCCCTGGTTTCGTCCAACAATATTCAGCCGGATCTCGTCCTGTGCACCCAACTGGCCTGTGCCGATGATCTTGCCAGCCCGGTGACAAAACAGCAGGTAAGCAAACTCAGCTCTTTTGCCGCACAACACAAGCTTCCCCTGAGCATCGCGAATTCAGCAGCGATCATGGCGTGGCCGGAATCCCACGCCGACTGGAACCGGCCCGGCTACATGCTCTATGGCAACAGCCCGTTTGCGACGGCTGAGAGAAACGATGAAGGACTGCTTCCGGCCATGACCTTGGCTTCAGAAATCATCGCCGTCCGGAATGTGGCGCCCGGAGTAGGGCTGGGGTATGGCCTCGATTGGGTAGCCCAAAGGCAGTCCAGAGTCGGCATTATTGCAATCGGTTATGGTGACGGATATCCGAGACACGCACCCGGCGGCACCCCGGTGCTGGTGAACGGCGCGCGTGTGCCACTGGTGGGACGGGTTTCCATGGACATGATTTCGGTGGACTTGACGGATCTTCATGCAGCTGAAATTGGTGATTTTGTAGAACTCTGGGGGCAGAATCTGAGTGTCAACGAAGTGGCATCCAGCGCGGGAACGATTGGCTACGAATTATTGGCCGGATTGACCGGGCGACTGCCCCGTGTATACCCGAAATAAGACCGTTTCTGGGCCCGGAGAATATCCTCACTCAGGCGCTGATCAATCGTGGCCGATAGTGGCAACATCACCGGCGCCTTTGAGCACACCTGCACTACATCCACCAGAGCCAGCAGTCCACTGGTGGTAAGTTCAAGCCGCTCGCTTGGAGCAAAGCACGCCGCATCGGACCACTCACTAACAGTGAGGAGTCCAGACCAGCATGTTATATACTACGAAGTTCGACACTCTAAGAATAAATGGCCAGTGAGCGAAGCCTGACCAGGACAAAGAATGACTAAATCCTCCCAGATATTGAACCTGCCTTCGGCTGAGCTAGTAACCAGCACCGACGCGTCATCGGCGATAGGCGTTTGGTCGGGTGATCCGTCAAGCCTGTCGGATCGCGACACAGATGTTACCAGTCTCATTCAAGATCTTGGAAAGCCGGTCTATGTGGTGGTCAATGCTCAAGACGAACAACAATTCACCAGCCGAGGATCGGCAACCTTAGGCAAGACCTCCGGTGTGCAAAATGGGCAAGTCTTGATTGCATTCGCACCATCACTGTTGCCGGCTGATTTGGGCGACGTCGGCTTTTGCCGGGATCATGGTATTCGTTTCCCGTACATGTGTGGTGCGATGGCCAATGGCATCGCCTCGGTGCAGTTGGTCAAGGCTGCCAGTGAGGCCGGGTTTTTGTCCGCCTTTGGCGCCGCCGGCCTGCTGCTGAAGGACATCGAAGCCGGTGTAGACCAGCTGATCAATCAACTCAAAGGCCAACCCTTCTGCGTCAACCTGATATACACACCCAACGAAAAGGGTCACGAAGATGCTGTGGTCGATCTGCTGCTGGCGCGCGATGTTCACCTGATAGAGGCATCTGCCTACATGGCCCTTACCTCCGCAGTGGTTCGTTATCGGGTTGATGGCATCCACCGGGATGCCAACGATCGGGTGGTGGCGCCCAACCGCATCATCGCCAAGGCTTCGCGAGTTGAGGTGGCGACACGCTGGTTCAGCCCCCCGCCGGAGAAGATTCTGGCGCAATTGGTAATGACCGGGCAGATCACGCCGGACCAGGCTGAGATGGCCAGCGAGATTCCGATGGCCCAGGATCTCACGGCGGAAGCCGATTCCGGTGGTCACACCGACAAGCGGCCCTCGATCAGCTTGGTGCCTACCATGATTGCCCTGCGCGATCGGCTCCAGGACAAGTATCATTATGCCGAGGCCCTGCGGGTCGGAGCGGCGGGTGGAATTGCCACCCCGGCCTCAACCGCAGCAGCCTTTGCTATGGGCGCCGCGTACGTGGTGACCGGCACCCTCAACCAGGCTTGTGTGGAATCAGGCAGCAGCGACATTGTCAGAACAATGCTGGCCGAAGCTGAACAAGCCGATGTCATTATGGCGCCGGCCGTGGATATGTTCGAGATGGGCGTGCAGTTGCAAGTACTCAAGCGCGGCACCATGTTCGCCCTACGCGGTAAAAAGCTCTATGCGCTGTACCGTAGCTACAACGCGGTCGAAGAGATCCCAGAGACAGAGCGCCAGGTACTGGAGAAGACGGTGTTTCGCATGAGCCTGATTGAAGTCTGGCGCCTGACCCGGGAGTTTTTCACAGCGCGCGACCCCGATCAGGTCGCCCGCGCCAATCGTGACCCGAAACACAAGATGGCACTGATCTTCCGCTGGTATCTGGGCCTGTCCTCACGCTGGGCCAACGCTGGCGATGCAAGCCGCCAGATCGACTTCCAGGTGTGGTGCGGACCGGCCATGGGTGCTTTCAACGAGTGGACTCGTGACAGCTTTTTGGCGCAGCCCAAGCAGCGCACGGTCGTGAACGTGGCCCGTAACCTGATCTACGGAGCAGCTGTGGTAACACGTATTAATCACTTGCAACAACAAGGAGTGGTCCTGCCTTTGGCAGCGCGAAACGTTCGACCACAACAACAAGAAATCATCGAGAGTCTTTCTGGATGAAACCAATTGCAATCGTCGGCATTGGCTGCCTGTTCCCCAAGGCGGCCAACGTCAAAGAGTTCTGGGCCAACATTCGCGAGGGTGTGGATGCCATTTCCGAGGTTCCCGATAGCCACTGGAAGCCCGAAGATTATTTCGACGCCGACCCCGGCGCAGCGGATATGACCTACGCCCAACGTGGCGGATTTCTTAGCCCCGTCGATTTTGACCCCCTGCTGTTCGGTCTCAGCCCGAACAACATCGAGGCGACCGATACCACCCAGTTGCTGGGCATGGTGGTGGCCCGCCAGGCGCTGCTGGATGCCGGTTATTCCACCAGCGCCAAAGCCGGCGATGGTCGCGAATTTGATCGTGACCGCACCTCGGTGATCATGGGTGTCACCGGCACCTTGGAACTGGTCATTCCCCTGGGCGCTCGCCTCGGGCACCCGCTGTGGCGCAAGGCGCTGGCTGATGCCGGTGTCGACCGGGAAACTGCAGATGATGTGGTGCAACGAATCGCCGCTGGTTACGTCCCCTGGCAGGAAAATTCCTTCCCTGGGCTGCTCGGCAATGTTGCCGCCGGACGTATTGCCAACCGCTTTGACCTGGGCGGCACCAATTGCGTTGTAGATGCTGCCTGCGCCAGTTCCTTGAGCGCCATCCATATGGCAACCATGGAACTTCAGGCCGGTCGCTCGGACATGTGTATCGCCGGCGGTCTGGATACCTTCAACAGCATCTTCATGTACATGTGCTTCAGCAAGACGCCGGCCCTTTCGCCGAGCGGCAACGCGCGTCCTTTCGATCGCAATGCCGACGGCACTATCCTGGGCGAAGGCCTGGGTGCATTGGTGCTCAAGCGCCTGCAAGACGCCGAACGGGACAACGACCGCATCTACGCGGTCATCAAAGGCATCGGCACCTCCAGCGACGGTCGTGGCAACGCCATTTACGCACCCAGCGCCGCCGGCCAGATCAAGGCCCTGAGGGACAGCTATGAGCAGGCCGACGTGACGCCCGACACGATTGAGTTGGTCGAGGCCCACGGGACCGGAACCAGGGTTGGCGATGCGGTGGAACTAGAGGCTCTTTCCAGTTTGTATCGGGAGTACGACCCCGATGGCAGCTGGTGCGCGCTCGGCTCGGTGAAGTCGATGATCGGCCACACCAAATCGGCAGCCGGCGTTGCGGGCGTGATCAAGGCCGTCATGGCGCTCAAGCACCAGGTTCTGCCGCCAACCATCAAAGTCAAGCAGCCGGCCACGCAGGTGGAACCGGGCGCCGCACCGATCTATGTCAACACTACAAAACGTCCCTGGGTGACGCGATCGACCCATCCGCGGCGAGCCGCGGTCAGCGCTTTTGGTTTTGGTGGCAGCAATTTCCATTGTGTGCTGGAAGAAGCGGGTCAAACGACTGCTGAAATTGCCTGGGACGGCAATGTGCTGTTGTTTGCTTTTAGTGCCGATTCAAAAGCAGCGCTGGAGACGCGCCTCAAAGAACTGGATTGCAGGCAGGAATGGGCGGACCTGAGAATGGCGGCTGCCCACTCTTTACAGGTGTACGATGCTGAGCAGCCTCAGCGCCTGGTCATTGCACTGGAACAGCACCAGATCAGTCTGACCGACGTACTCGCAAACAGTCTGAAATTGCTGGCTGATTCCGATGATGGTTTTTGGCACTCGCCTCTGGGCGCCTGTTACGCCAGCGGCGCAACACAGGGCAGCACTGCCGCTTTGTTTCCGGGCCAGGGTGCGCAATACGTCGGTATGCTGCGCGATCTTGCCTGCCAGTTTCCACAGATGACCGAGACCTTGTCCGCGGCCAACGCCGACGAAGCCGGTCACGGTGCGCGCACCAGTGACAAGATCTATCCGATCCCGGTGTTCAATGCAGAAGATCGCGCCAGTCAGCAAGCCGAGTTGACTCTGACCCAGAATGCTCAGCCGGCAATTGGCGCGGTCAGCCTGGGCGCCTTCCGGGTGCTGGAGCATTTCGGCTTCGATCCCCAGTTCACGGCCGGCCACAGTTATGGCGAGCTGGTAGCGCTGTGCGCTGCAGCACGTATCGATGAGCCTAATCTGCACCGACTGTCCCGCTTGCGGGGCCAGTTGATGAGTCAGGGCGACGGCGATCGTGGTGGCATGGTGTCCATTGCAACAAATATTGACGCAGTGCGCGAACTGCTGGAACTCGAAGGGCTCGATCTGGTAGTCGCCAACCACAATACACCGAGTCAAGTGATCATCTCCGGCGCCAGCGATCAGATTACAGCAGCCATTGAGGCTTGCAAAAAGCGCGGCATAAAACACCGTAAACTAGAGGTTTCCGCCGCCTTTCACAGCGACTTTGTGGCC
>JADFKH010000195.1 GCA_022565025.1 Pseudomonadota bacterium | reverse complement strand
TGTGCCTACAATGGTTCGAGTCACTTTTCCGGGGTCGAAACTCGGCCCGAAAATACCGCCCGAGGCCTGGATCAATTCGGCAAAAAGAATCCGGTTGCCGCGTATTTCTCCCACGGCGATGTACCAGTCCTGTTCACCCTCGCCGTCATAAGTAAACCAGTACATCACCGCACGATTATCGGCGAGGATTTCCAGCATGAACCCTTCGCCGTCGCGGGACGGGTCGAACCAGGCGGATGATGTGCCCGCCTCGATAACAAAGGGGTCGCCCATTGGCTCTGTTGTGACCTGAATCTGGATGCTTGTATCGGTACCGCCACGGTCGGTGAAATCGCTGCCACTGCTGTCCTCAAAGCCGGCCCAGCCGCCATCTTCCCAGCGTGCCACCGTTGACGGGTCGGCATCGGTTTGGTTTCCGGTCATGTCGAAAGTGCTGAACTCCAGCGTGGCCATCGCCGAGCCGTTGATCAGGCCGTTATTATTGTCATCTGCGGGGTAGCGGAAATCTGTCGACCATGTGTCATCCCGGTACCGCAGGTACCCGTCCGGTGCATCTCCGGGCATTTGCAGCCATCGTTCCTGGCCCAGGATCACGGTCAAGTCCTCGCCATTTACCGTGGTAATTCCTTCCACGTCAAGTGTGCTTGCCGGCTGGCCGGGGAGTACACTGACCTCGCCGTTCTCGCGCCAGCGCATGGGCTTGTCGAAGGCCAGCCACAAGCTGTAGTCGCGTTCCAGTTGCAGTGGCTGAGCCTGGAAAGTGTAGAGTTCACGGCTGGTGTCACCGGTCACATCCCATTCTGCCTCGAAGACCACCGCACCGGTGTGTCGGTCGGTGAAGCGTACGGCGGTAATCGAAGGCGGGCCAGACTGCTGGTAATAAGCCACGGCAAATGTTTGCGCCAGTTCGGTGCGCACACGTTCTATTTCCGATTCCGGCAGGATGAAGCCATCGTGACCGTTGCGGCTCAGGCCACCGTAATCCACGCCACCGTTCAAAGGCTCGATTTCGAGTGTCCAGGACGGCACCTGGTAGTTGTACATGAACAATTCATCCGTCGCGCCGATACCGTTATTAAGGGGTACATTTTGTGGGGAACTGAAAGCGTAGAATCTACCGGCATCGAAAGTAGCGTGGTGGCTTGAAAACGTGGTCAGCAGTTTGTGCGTCAGGCTGGCCAGGCGGTCGTTACCGTTGTTGCCCCAGAAATGTACCTGGGTGAAAGAGTGCAGGTCGGTATACATGCTGAGTTTGTCCGCCGGGCCCAACTCGGCGGCTGTTAGCAGTGCCTGCGTCTCCGGTTCGGAGTGGGGTGACTCGCCATGGTGAACAATGCTGTTCGGATCGCCCGAGGAACGGCCGGGATTGGTATTCCAAAAAGGAAGGTTGTTCCGGTTGAGGTCCACACCGAGCAGATGGTCTCCCTGGGTCGGCAAACTTTCATCCGGCCCCAGCATATTCTTGCGCCGCATGCGGCCATCCCGGGGAGACCCCATGGGGTCATCCGGATCTGTACCCAACCAGTTTGTACGAGGAAATCTCTGGGTTTGCAAAAAACTGTCAATGTTGAGCACGGGGATCACCAAGATGTTGGCGTTGTCGCGCAGGTAGCTGATCAGGTGATGGTCGTCTTCGGCTAGTGCCAACAATTCGATGATGCCGGTGGCCACTTCCGGGGATTGCCATTCGCGGGGATGGGTCCCGCCATTGGTCAACATGGCCTGTTCCGGCACGCCGTTGACGGTAGCAAAATTGGCGTCGCCGAGTTGATAGGCCCAGATGGTTCGTCCGGTCCGGGTTTCGCCGATTTGCATGGCGTGAACCCAGGGTGTCGTATTCGCAAGATCTTGGTGGCGTGTATGCAGACCGCTGTAGGTACGAAATCCGTCGAAAGGCAATGCTGTGTCGACCGGGATGGGCACGGGGTAACCCAGGGCGATCTTGGTGGTGTCGCTGACTGGTGCGTCATCCACCCACTCGACAATCCGGGCTACCTGGGCTTGGAGACTGTTGAATCCTGTAAAGGAAAGCAGGAGAAGGCCGGCCAGCACGGCGTTCGATGTCGATCTCATCAACCTGCCTCCCGCAATTGAAGGTCGGCGGTGATTGCCAGTGATGCACGTTGGGCAGCCAGCCCATCCTTGCGCTCTGCCAGGGCGTTCAGCCGGTGGTGGATTTCCGGATCCGTGCTGGAACCCAGCACCAGGGCGGCGGAAGCGCCCAGGTCACGGTTCTCCAGCAGTTCGAACATCTTTGCGCGCACTGCCAGATCATCAAGCAAAACGGGCGCCAGTAGTGCGATGGCCAGGCCTGCCTTGTTGTTCGGACCCCGGCGGATGGCCTGGAACAGTAATGCCTTGGTTTCTTCGGCGTCCAGGCTGTTTGCGGCTGCTTCGAGAATAGGGTGAAGATCAGGTCCACTTCCCAAGGCAAGGGTGTGCTGCAGCAAGTTGGGGTCAGCGAGAATCAATGCAGATTTTCCGGCAACGGCGGTCAGGCCGGGGTGATCGGACAGACGCTCGATGGCTGATCGGGCCAGGGCATCCAGTTGCTCGTCCGATGCAAAATCCAGGGCATCGGTGAATCCCCTGCGCTCCGCCGGACCGGCCTCGAGATACGCTTCGATCCACAGAGTGGGATCATTTTGCAGCAATATTTCCGCTCTGCCTCCACCACGCTGACGGGCCCACGAGTTCCGAACACCTGCGGCCGCTGCGCTGATATTGAACAAGGCAACACCGACACTGTCCCGGTCATCATGTGCTACCAGCGTTCGCGGCTGGTATGCGGACAGGTAATCAAGCACCTCCGGGCTGACGGTATTCATGTCCATATCAGCCAGGCCAAGGGTAAACGACCAAATGGTGTATTCCCTGGCCGGAACCGGCCAACCGTCGTTTTGTTCGATGGTGAGAAGCGTATCCATGACTTGCCTGTTGTCACCGGCCCGTGCCGACTGGAACAAGGATTTCAGTACACGATCCGTATTGATCGATTGCGCGGTTTCGACGGCTAATGCCCGGTCCCAATTGGGTTCCGGAAAGGCCGCCTGGCCATAAATCAACTGCCAGGGGAGCACGCAGGCATACAGGATCAGGGTGATGCGGGCTGCAGCTTTCAAGGGGGCAAGACTCCTGATCTGATTTTTTGGAAGAGCTTGTATTATAAGACAAAAATTGCTCTTAATAACACCCGGCAGACTCTTAGCCCACTATGACTCTGCACGCGATCGTCCAACCGGGCCTAAGCCAGTAAACGCTTGCGAATCTTGCCGCTAAGCCAGCGGATACGGCTGATGGCCATGTTCAGCCAACTGCCCAGGTCTCCGATTTTTATTTTAGCCTCCATCACCGGCCGCAATTGGGGAACCAGATCAGCAATGGATTCATTTCTCAAGCGATCAAATATCGTCGTGACACGCTTAAATTCACTCATGATGTACGGTGAATGTTCAGCCATCTCCATGTAAGCAAGGATGCTGTCGACCTGGCCCAGCCCGTCTACTACGCCGGCCGAATCGAGACGGTCTCTCAAGCCGCGTAGGCGCTCTGCAGCCAGCGCTTTGAGATCATCTGGCAAATACTGGATATTGAAATAATCCGGAATGGACAGGTGCACAAGGTTGGGCATTGCGCGGATAAAACTGAAACGATCCTGACAGTAGTCGATGAGTTGATCCAGGTGGAAAATATTGTAAACCTGAACAGTAACGCTGAGCATCGCCCACCGCAGGTTCAGGGCTTCATGCTCCTGATCGATGATATCGAGATTGCGGGCAAGTGTGCTCCACTTGGCGGGGTAGCGTATGTAATCATTAAGCGCGCCGTATGCATCCACGCTGCATAACAGGTTGACCGCCTTAAACTGTGGCCACAGCGCCCGGTGGCGTTTGGGAATCTTCGTCACATTGGTATTGAAGGTGAGTTCGATCTGCCCGGCCACACCCTGTTCTATACAGATCTCGAGAGCTTTGAGTACCTCGGGAATGATGAGTGGTTCACCGCCGGCAAAATGTAAATGTTCCAGATCATGGCTTTGGTCTGTGAAGTCTTCCCACATCTTTTGGCTGTGGAACCAGGTCATGTTCAGGTATTCACGAGCCTGCTTGCCGGTAACTTTGTGCTGCAGTCGGGCAACCTTGTTCCATTCATCCATGAGCAACTTGCTGGCCCGCGGGTGACACATGCGGCAACGTAAATTGCACAGGTTGCCAAGGCGGTAATCACGCGAGCGGATGTGTACAGGTGCATAACCCTGTGCATCAGTATGTTCTAGAATCCACGGGATATGCCTGCCAAAGTGTCCGTTTTCTGCCTGTCGCCGGCTGCAACCACCGGTTTCCTCGGTAATCCTGCAACGCTCGCAGGCTGCTGGCCAGTCGCCACGCAGCATGGACACTCGAATGTCACGCATGTGACGGGTCGCATCGATCTGTGCATCACTCAGACCATCAGATATGTTGATCGGTTGACCGGAATCCTGGCGAATATAGCTGTGGTCATATTCTTCAGCAGTACAGCACAGTTGCACCTCACCACCCAAATTAACGAAGCGGTGCAGCCAAGGCAGGACACAAAACGAATGTTTTAACGACTCGTTGTAGTCCTCGGGCAGCGACGCCGGGTTCTGGTCAGCTGATTGGTTCATCGATGTTGGTGTGTGCCCTGCAATGGGTGACACATTGTAGCGGCATGGGTAATACGCGGTCTAGAAGGTATTCACGCTGCCAACCTTGCCTGATTGCAGCTTAGACAACCCAGCTGGACTTTCGGTGGATAAGAAAGCTGGGTAAACAGGTTACCAGGTAAGCTTTGATTTCCGAGAATAGGGCTTTTGTCCTACTTATACTCGATGTTTAAGCCCATTTCCTCGTTTCTCATGGTCAAGGCCACGACGTTTCCGCTGAACCGAGTCCATGAATATTTTTACCCACAAATTTTCCTGAAGAGCCTAATGATGTAGATTGTCGCATGCTGACTACCCCTGATTCAGCCATTGATTTATGCTGTCTCACCGGTCAAGAATGTACACCGGATTTCAGGCTCGAATTTACCAGGAAAATTCCATGTCAGATTGCATCTCGGCTTTGGAGTACGAGGGCGGCATCGTCGCACTGGACAGCGGCATGGTCCGGTCCTTGATGGCGGCTTGCTACGTGCTGGAAACGGATGATGCCGTGGCCCTGATCGAGGTGGGAACCAACGCCAGTGTTGAGCGGATATTGAAGGTTCTCCAGAGTCGCGGCAGAAGCCCCGACGAGGTGAGCCACGTTATTGTCACGCATGTTCACCTTGACCACGCGGGCGGTGCAGGGGAGTTGATGGCTCGACTGCCGAATGCACAGTTCGTGGTCCATCCCCGCGGGGCACGGCATATGATCGACCCACCCAGGCTCG
>JADFKH010000194.1 GCA_022565025.1 Pseudomonadota bacterium | reverse complement strand
CGGGATTCAGAGTGTAGCTGGCAAAGCAGGTTGGACGATCGCCTGCAGAGTCATAACTTTAGCTATGGCTCAAAGGGGATCGTTCAAGATGCAAAGCCAGATGCGCTCTGAACCCGAATAGGACAAACTGTACTTTGCAAGCTAAAGCAATTTCAGCCATAAACTTCTGAATATTATTAAATTTAACCATTTTCTGGTCCGCCTTTGTGCAATATGCGGGCCAACCATCACGGGGATAAAAAATCCTGCACCAAGACGGGTTACCGATTCACGGGTCACGGCACCGGGGTCCAGCTCTGTCGATGGGGATCTGTCCGGCGATATGGCCATTGCTATGGGCTTGTGTGCCTGTTGCCGCTACTCGAGCGGCTGCATTTCCTGTAGCACTGTGGGTATGAGTTCGGCCACGGTTGGATGGATGTGCACCGCCCGGGAGATCACAGTGTAAGGTTTTTTTGCGTACATAACATCGAGCAGACAGTGAATAGCCTCGTCACCGTTCAGGCCCAGGATCGCCGCACCCAGTATTTCCTCATTGTCCGCGTCGACCATGATCTTGATAAAACCACGGGTTTCCCCGAATTCCCGGGCGCGCGAGACCCGCGTCATCATGCGTTTGCCCACCAGGGCCGGCCGCCCGGATTCCCGGACCTCCTGCTCAGTCATGCCGATGCGACCCAGTGGGGGGTCTATAAATAAGCCGTAGCACAGAATTCTGTCATCGATGCTGCGCGCATCATCGTCGAACAGGTTGGCCGCTACAATTTCGTAATCGTTATACGAGGTATGGGTAAATGCACCCCGGCCGTTGACTTCACCGATGGCCCAAATACCCGGTACATTGGTGCGTAGGTGCCCATCAACCGTGATGAATCCACGCTCATCTGTTTCCACCCCCGCGTTCTCCAGTCCGAGATCATCGGTGTTCGGAACGCGCCCGACCGCCAGCAATAGATGGGAACCAATCACTTCATTCGGGCCCACTTCGCAACTGACACCCACCGCCACGCCTTGCTCGTGGGGGCGGGCAGCAACACATTCCGCCTGCAGGCGGAAGTTCACGCCTTCGCCCTCCAGCACATCCTGCACCGCAGCCGACACATCTTCATCATCCCGGAGTATGATCCGGTCCGCCATTTCCACGACCGTCACTTCGCTGCCAAAACGGCGATACATCTGGGCGAATTCCAGGCCGATATAGCTGCCGCCGATAATGATCAGGTGTTCCGGCAGGAAATCAATCTCCATCATTCCGGAATTTGTGAGAAAGGGGACATCGGCCAGCCCGGGCATATCCGGTACGCGTGCGCGTGCGCCGGCGTCAATAAAAATCTTGTCCGCTTTGAGCAGGTCACCGTTGACTTCAACGGTGCCGGTATCAATAAAACGCGCATGCCCGCGGTACAGGTCCACATTTTTCATGCCCTCCACCCAGGCAGTTACGTTGCGATTCGATTCACCGGAAATCTGGTCCATGCGCGCTTTGACCTTTTTCATGTCCACCTGGACATCGCATTCGATGACCACGCCAAAATCCAGCGCCTGCCTTGCATAATAGGCAACCCGGGCACTGCCCACGAGGGTCTTTGTTGGAATGCAGCCGACATTTACACAAGTGCCGCCCATGAGTTTGCGTTCAATAATCGCAACCTTTAGCCCCTCCTGATCCATACGACCCGCCAGTGGCGGACCGGCTTGTCCCGCGCCAATTATGATTGCGTCGTAGCAGCTGGCCATGGTGTTTGTCTCCTTTTTTGTTGCGCCCGGTTGCAAAGATACCGGGCATGATAGCCATAAGGGCCGGATACAATAAAACCGTTGATCTCCTACGGGATATTTGCCAGTAGATCGGTCATTACCTCATCGGTGCCTTTTTGGAAGGCCGCGACGATAATGCTCATTTTATCTTCATAAACGGGAATCGAAGCTTGTACATGGATGGGTTTTGATTTTCCTGAGCGGCACGAATACTGTCCGCCGAAGACGATGCGGACCTCATAAGCAGAACCAGGTGCTCCGCTGAAGGCGAAAAACTCCTGTACTTCCAGGCGCAAATCACAGTCTTCATGGCCGCCTCCGACGTGGTTGGATATCACATCAAAATTACCGGATGCTTGCAATGTTCGCCCGGTCAGCGACTCAAGCATCTCGGGGATGTGATCGGCCCAGCGCGCAGCCGCAAAGTAATTCAGCTCGGCATCCTCTGACAACGTCAGTATCCTGTCTGTATCCAGACCCGGTACAACCACAACTGAAACCACGACACTTGTAACCGGCTCAGAAGATGATCCCTGCACAGAGTGTTCAAGTGGCATAAGCATCCAGGTATGCGTCACCGGCTTGTCGCTGCGTGTCAAGCCGCCGCAGGTCGTCAACAATAGCGCCATCAACAACAGAGCCAACAGCAAACTAATTGACCGTAATCTCCTTGAAATCTTCATGTCTTGCTATTCCACATCAACTGCGTCTTCGCGGGGTTTGTAGATCAAAATTGATGGGTCTTCGCGCAAGTCCCGTACCAGTTTTTCAATTTCCCTGAGTGTGCTGCGTGCATCCGATACCAGGGCCGGCACCTGGCCCAGGCCATCTTCCATGAAAGCGTTCAGGTCGCGGTCATTGCTCGCTGTCCATTGCTCCCACCGTGCAGCAATTCTCGCAAGGTCATGTGTTAACCGGTCAATATTGGCCATGGCTGAGATCAATTCAGGTTCAATGTCTCCAGCCATGGACTTTATCAGTGCCAGGCTTTCCTGCAGTTCAGTCAGCGCGTTGTTCAGCGTGACCGGTATTGCACTGATGACGTCCTGCCGTGATGCCAGTGCATTTGAGACAGCTGACAGATCTGCCAGCATTTCGCGTACGAATTTCCGATTTTCCTCACTGAGGACCTGGTTGACCTGTGTCAGTACAAAATCCAGCTTATCCACGATATCTGGTGCTTTTGATAACAGGGCACTAAAACCGGTGTCCCGAACCCTGATGACCGGGTATTGTTGGTTTTTCTCCCTTTTCAGCACTTCGTGTACACCCGGATCAGCATTCAGCTTGATCACTGAAACACCGGTAATGCCCTGCAAAGCGAGGCTGGCAAATGTGCCGGCATCAACCGGGGTAGATTCAAGAACTTCAGCATCAACCCGTACCCGCACGGGGTCTCCGGGAATAATGGTTATAGCGGTCACCGTCCCAACTTCCACTCCCAGGTAGAACACTGGACCGCCCAGCATAAGGCCGCCAACATCTTTTTCAAAAAACATTGAATAAAAAACAGTCGGTTCCGTACCTTTTTTACCGGTCAGCCAGATGGTCGTGAACACAAATGCAGCCAGTGCAATGGCCACGAACAAGCCAACAGCGAAGTTTTTGTTAATCACGGTGAGATCCCCCTGCAGCGGCACGCGCTCTTTGTGCGCGTGGCACACCAAAATAACCTTTGATCCATGGATGATCATAATCCACTATTTCGTCCACGGTTCCCACCACTACTCCTCCATCCACCAGCACAGCGATACGATCACAAATACCAAACAAGCTGTCAACGTCATGGGTAATCATCATGATGGTCAGGTCAAGATTATCGTGCAGGTATGTGATCAATTCATCAAATTCTGTGGCGGCGATCGGGTCCAGACCGGCAGTTGGCTCATCCAGGAACAGGATTTTGGGCTCCAGCGCCAGCGCTCTGGCCAGTGAAACCCGTTTTCTCATACCACCTGAAAGTTCCGATGGGTATTTGTCTGCCACTGACAATGACAGACCGGTCATCAACAGTTTCAGGCTGGCCAGTTCATGCCGGGTTTCCAATGGCATATCCGAGTGCAGGGCAATGGGCAATTCGACATTCTCCTGCACAGTCAGGCCCGACAGCAGCGCCCCGCCCTGGAATAACACCCCCCAGCAACGGCTTGGCCCCGGCTTGTGATACTCGATCTTTTGTCCCAGCACGGTAATCGAACCGCTGGTGGGTTTTTGCAGACCAAGAATACTGCGCATCAATACTGTTTTGCCAGTACCGGAGCCGCCTACAACTCCAAGAATTTCATCGCGTCGCACATCCAGAGAAAGCCTGTCATGCACCACCTGCTCACCAAAACGGTTGACCAGATCCTTGACCGAAATAATGATTTCCATCAGATACCCATGCGCGTAAACAGCGTTGCAAAAAGGGCATCGGCAACAATGATCATAAAAATCGACTGCACCACGGCCGTGGTGGTCTTAAGCCCCAGTTCCTCAGCTGAGGATTTCACCTGCATACCACGCAAAGTGCCAACAGTCGCGATCAGCAAAGCAAAAACCGGGGCCTTACTCATACCCACGTAAAAATCTGTCAGGTCAGTGCTGTAAGCCACGCGTTCAACAAACTGCAGCCCGCTGATGCCCATTGACCCCACCGCGATCAAGGCACCGCCAGCAATACCGGCGATGTCCGCGAAAATAGTCAGCACTGGAAGGGCTATAACCAGTCCCATGATGCGGGGAATAATCAGTATCTGATTCGGGTTGAGACCCATCACCCGTAGGGCATCCACCTCTTCATTGAGTTTCATCACCCCCAGTGCAGCCGCAAAAGCGCTGCCGGAGCGGCCGGCCACCATGATCGCGGCCAGCAGCACACCCATTTCCCGTGTGATTGAGATACTGACCAGGTCCACTACCAGGATAGACGCACCGAATGTCTCCAATTGCCCGGCAGCCTGATGGGCCGTCACGATACCGATCAGGAAAGTAATCACTACTACCACCGGTATAGCCTGCACACCGGTTAGATAAACCTGCTTGATTGTTTCGCGAAGCATGAGCAGTGATGGCCGGCGCACACCGTCCAGGATTGACCTGGCGATCTGGCCGAGGTCTTCAATATGAGCAGATGTGGCGCGGCCCAGATTTTCGACTGTCTCGCGCAACACTTTCGGCCGTTGCGGTTTGGCCGGGAGTACTTCATATTCGCGAATAGCAGCAGCATCGATGATGTGCTGTAAGAACTTGAAATGTGCAGCCTTGAAACCAGTCAGTTCAGATTTGATGCCTAACTCGGACAAATGCTGGCTGCGATCATAAAGCACCCATGCACCGGCAATATCAATGTCATCCAAACCCGCACATTGGAATGTGACCGTCTGTCCAGCGCGGGGTATCACCGACGCGGCAGCGTCCTCCAGGAGCAGTACATTGTCGAATATCCAATTGCCCCTGACTCCGACCAGCAGATTGTCTTGCCGGTCTTCTATGCTGAGAAAGCTGTCAGCCATTTCCCCAGTGAATATCGTTTGATTGCATTGTCATCCCCATGCCTTTTTGTAAGCATACCCAAAGGGTGAAGATAAAGCGCTTCTTTGGGGCCTTGCAGCATACCACCCAAAGGGGCACGGATTCCTGTAACAGGGTCCGGCTCAGTTTGTGGGAGTCAGTCACCTAGGGCGTCGA
>JADFKH010000193.1 GCA_022565025.1 Pseudomonadota bacterium | reverse complement strand
ACAGCTTCCCCATGCTCACGGCTGATGCTATTACGCAGCGCTTTGATACGCTCTTTATCGTCAATTGTTACCTTGAATGGAATGTATTTAAGCCGATTCCAGATTGAATTTGTCGTATCTGCAATTCTCGGTTCATGGTTGCCCGATAGCCATAATTTATGAGTAGGCTTGAAATTAAACCCGTGCTCAAACTTTCGCTCATTACGTAAGGACTCCCCGCCGGTCATGCGCTTAAGCATCGCAACGTCAAGCGTCATGCCAGTTTTTACCTCTGTGGCGGCAACGAAGCGCTTGTTATAGAGGCTGGCGATAGCTTCATTCGGTCCCGCCCTGGCGTTCTTATCAGCTACAAAAGCCAGCGGGTCAATCTCAATAGCATAATCACCTAGTACGTCCAGGATAACCCCGGTTAGTGTGGTTTTCCCGTTACTACCGGGACCGTGAAGAAACCATAACGCCTGTTCGTCCTGGCAGCCGGTTATTGAGTAACCTAACGACTTCTGGACGTATCCGATAAGGGATTCGTTTTCCTCAAATATGCGGTACAGGAAGTCATGCCATATCTTCGAAACGATCTCTGGTTTATAGTCCAAGGGTATAAAAAAGGTGAGTAAGTCAGATGGGTCATGCGCCCTCAACTCCCCGGTTCTCAGTTTAACGGTGCCGTTATTCACGTTTAGTAGATACTGGTCAGCATTTAGAGCCTCGATTGTAACAGATAACTCAGCCCGGGCAAGCTCTATCATCCCCTTGATACGCTGGTTTCCCTCGCTGGCCTTTGCATGCTTTGCCAAAGCATCACGCTTATTGTCGTCTGGTTCAAATGCAGCCTCATGGTATAAACTTCTGGCAGTTTCCTTTGCCAGTTTCACGATTTCACCGCCTGCATCCCATTCCCAACGCTTGCCGGTGAAGATAAGCCAAAGATTACGGTCATAGCTGTACCGTAGCTTGTTACCGTGTAGATTAACCAGGCGCTCTGAATTGCCAACATCTGTTAAAGTCAGCTTGCCAGTATCAGGCTCTGGCGCATACCTTACCGCGCTTTTGGCTATCCCTAATACCTCTTTTTCCTCTAACGGTGGCTGGCACTGGCGAGTATTTACGTCCAGCAAAGCAGCTTCTATTGCTGCCTGGTCAGCCCTTACGATGAACCACGGGCCGGGGCCTGTGGCAAAACCATCACTGGCTGGGATGTCCGGATCGTTGACGATGACGACCAGGAGTGCCAGCCGGGCAGTCTGGGCGAATTCATCGCACGCTCGAACAAGATGTTCGTCGGTACCACCGGTTATTACAACAAACCCGAGGCTACGCTGGAACTGTTCAGCAACGGCTGGATTCATACTGGTGATCTCGGTCGCATGGACGAGGACGGTCATTTCTTTTTTGTCGACCGTAAAAAACAGGCCATCCGGCGCCGCGGCGAAAATATTTCCTCCTTTGAAGTGGAAGCCGTGATCGCTGCTCACGAGGCCGTGCTGGAAACTTGCGTCGTCGGCGTGCCATCGGAGCTCGGCGAAGAGGAAGTCAAGGCAGTCATCGTCCTGAAGGAAGGACACAAGGTCTCTGAGGAAGAGTTGATTCGATGGTGTGAACCGCGGATGGCCTACTTTGCTATCCCGCGCTACATAGCCATTCGCGGTAGTCTGCCCAAGACGCCCAGTGAACGGGTCGAGAAATTCAAGCTCAAGCAAGAAGGCATTACCGAGGATTGCTGGGACCGGGAGGAGGCAGGTATTCAACTGCAGCGCTAATGGGTGAGAAACACCAAGGCATAACTCGCAGGCAGGTACTCGCAGGTGCAGGCGCCCTGTCCGTGGGAGCCATCACGCTGCGTACTTCCAGGGCGCAATCGTCAGTCAAATGGGACCACGAGACAGATATCCTGGTGGTCGGAAGTGGTGTGGGCGGTGCAAGCGCGGCCATCACTGCGCACGAAAACGGCGATGCGGTCATGGTCCTTGAAAAAGCACCCATCACCGGCGGCACTTCCGCCAAGTCCGCCGGAGTGTTGTGGATACCGGACAATTTCACGCTGCGAGAAAAGGGTATTGAAGACAGCAAAGAGGACTGCCTGAAGTACCTGGCCCGCTATTCCTATCCCGAACACTTCAATCCGGCTGACCCACAGCTCGGCCTGGCTGCCAGTCAGTTCGAACTGCTGGAAGCATTCTATGACAACGCGTCCAAAGCGACCGACAGCTTACGCGAGAACGGCGCACTCAAGGTAGCCGAGTGGCGCATGTTCCATCTGGATCGCTCCGCACCCGATTATCTTGATCAGGTCCCCGAGAACAAGGTGCCTGCGGGCCGCGCCCTGGGGCCGTTGAAAAAAGATGGAACCATGGGCGGCGGCGTGGATTTGATGATGCAGCTGGGCGCCGCCGTGAAGAAACGTGGGATTGGACTTCTGACCAATCACCGGGCCAGACGGCTGATCCTGAACCCGGCAGGCCGCGCGGTGGGGCTGGAAGTTGAATCCGGTGGCACGGTGGTCGCGATGAAGGCCCGCAAAGCAATCATTTTTGCCTCGGGTGGATACGCGCACAACCCGGAATTCGTCAGCATGTACCAGGCTCACCGCCTGTGGGGTGCATGTGCCATGCCCTGGTCAACCGGGGATTTCATCAATATCGCCGGTGCTGCCGGCGCGCGCATGGGGATCATGTCCAGCGCCTGGCGCACCCAGATCCTGCTCGAGGATGCTTTGCTCAATTCAAAGCTGGCTACCGGCGTGTTCTTCCCGCCAGGTGATTCCATGATCCAGGTCAACCGGTATGGTGTGAGGGTGGTTAATGAAAACCGCAATTACAACGACCGCACCGAAGTTCATGGAATCTACGATCCGTCACGGGCGGAATTTCCCAACCAGCTGTTGTTCATGATCTACGATCAGCGCAGCGCCGAAGCATTCGCAGGAGTTTATCCAATACCTGCCGATCCTGGTGATACTGCTCATGTGCTCAAAGGCGATTCACTGCAAGGCCTGGCGGCGAGAATCGATCAACGACTGAGCGAAATCGCGCCGCAAACAGGCGGAGTCTCCCTGGTGCCTTCCTTTGCCGGGCATCTGAAAAAGACCATTGACCGTTTCAACGGTTTTGCCCGGTCCGGAAAAGACCAGGACTTCCAGCGTGGCCAGGCCGCATACGACAGCGAGTGGCACCAGGTGTTTTCACCGATGCGTACAGACAGCGGATGGCCGCCCAATGACGGACCGAACATAACAATGCATCCGATCAGGGACGAGGGACCCTACTATGCGATCATTTTTGCGGCCGGTGCGCTCGATACCTGTGGTGGGCCGGCCATCGACGCCAGCGCCCGGGTGCTGGACACCGAGGATCAACCCATTCCCGGCTTGTATGGTGCGGGTAACTGCATTGCCAGCCCTTCTGGAGAAGCATACTGGGGCGCCGGTCACACGCTGGCGCTTGCGCTGACTTTCGGCTTTATCGCCGCGAACGCCGCGCATCATGAGCCGCGGAATAATGCCTGACCGGACATCATGATCCTGCAGTTTTCGTTTGCTCTGGCGGCGGTTATCAGCACCGCCCATGCACAGGGCATCAGTTTCGAAAGGGATGTTCTGCCAATCCTGAATAGTTACTGCGTGATGTGTCATCTGCCGGGTGCCGAACAGGGCGAACTGAGCCTCTATCCCGATGCCTGGTCCCGACTGGTCGGAAATCCATCCGTGCAGAGTTCCCTGTTACGGGTAGATCCTGGTTCCCCGGACAGCAGTTACCTGTACCTCAAGCTCATCGGGACGGGGGAATCGGTGGGTGGTTCGGGCTTGCAGATGCCCTTCCAGCAACCGTCTCTGGACCCGGATCAGATCGAAACCATAAGGCTTTGGATCGAGCAAGGGGCGAAACAAAATTGACCACAGAATCTACCATTTTGCAAAACGCTGGTGAATGAAAGGACTGAGCGATGACTGACAGCAACGATATTCAATTGCAGATTGACACCTTGGTACGCAGGATAGATGAACTCGAAAGCAGGGCTGCTTTGCGTGATCTCGTGACCGATTACTGTCTCGGTTTCGACAACAGGGACTGGGACCGCTTTATCGCAATCTGGCACCCGGATGCCGTGTGGGAGATCGGACCGCCGTTCGGCACCTTCAACGGCCACGATGGTATCCGTGAAGCCGTAATCGAGATTCTGTACCCCCTCTGGCGCGAAACGCACCACCTGGCCACAAATCTGTCACTAACATTTGATGATCCCGATCACGCCCGCGGGGTGTGCAACGTCGACTGCATGGGTGCCACTGTGGACGATGTCGTGCAGATGATCAGCGCCACCTACAGCGATGATTTCGAGCGGCGCGACGGCGTGTGGAAAATCGCCAAACGGCATGTGACCATTCACTACTTCAACCCGATTCCCGATGCAAAGATGAGCGCGCCAGCGGGATAGGCAACTGCAATCGAATTGCTGAAGAACGAGTGTTTTTGATGGATTTTTTAGGCTGCAAATTACGCGAATCTTGGATTTGCCTAATTTGCGGCTAAGATTCCTTCCCTTTCAGACAAGCCAAATAATGATGTAATGCAAGAAAAACTCACAACACTGGCTGAAGCCATCTCGCTGGTCAACGACGGTGACGTGGTTGCCTTGCAGAACATGGCGACGCAGGCCGCCCCGATGACCTTGGTCCGGGAGTTGATCCGCCAGGAAAAACGCGAGCTGGGCCTGGTGGTGTTGGTCGGCGGCATGGCCGTGGACTGGCTCGCGGCGGCGGGTGTGATCGACCGCCTGATTGGCGCGGCCGTTACCATGGAACAGTTCGGCTTGTGTCAGCAATACCGCCAGGCGGTCGAGCAGGGCCGAATCAGAGTAGAGGAACTGTCGGAAACCCTGCTCAACGCCCGCCTTGGTGCGGGCGCCAGGAACCTGCCTTTCCTGCCCTCGAGGGGTGCGATCGGCAGCGACCTGATTGCGCAGAACCCGGACAACCTGAAAATGCTGGACGATCCTTTCGGCGGGTTTCCAGTCGTGGCCTGCCGGGCCCTGGTGCCCGACGTGGCCTTGATACACGCGCACCGCGCGGACCGATACGGCAATATTCAATACGAGCCAACGGTCCTGTGGCCGGACATCGGCATCATGCCCAAGGCGGCAAAGCGTGTGATCGTGACGGCTGAAGAGATCGTCGATACCGAGGTCCTGCGCCAGCACCCGGAACGAACCATATTGCCCGGGTTCATGGTCGATGCCGTGGTGGAAGTGCCTTATGGCGCCCATCCAACCTCTTTTTTCCCCAATTACGGCTACGACAGTCACTTTCATCGCGCATGGACCGGCGTGTCGCGCGACCGGGAAAAAGCGGCTGCTTTCATCGACCACTACGTGCGCTCACCATCGACCCAGCAACAGTACCTGGACGCCGTGGGCGGCGAGGATGTTCTCAACCGCATCAGGAAGTGGGAGAAGGCCCGGTTATT
>JADFKH010000192.1 GCA_022565025.1 Pseudomonadota bacterium | reverse complement strand
CTGATTTTCAGCCTGGTTCCTTCGTAAAGGACCTGACCAGGCCTATCATCCGCTCCCGTGTTGACTCATCGGGCAGCCGGCCGAATCCGGCCGAAAGATTGTCAACGGCATGTTTCGGTTTGGTGGTCTCGCTCAGCACGCAATTAACCGAAGGATGGGCCAGGATGTATTTAAGCGAGAATTGCGCCCAGCTATCACAGTCGAATTCCTGCGCCCACTCAGGCAGTTGGCGGCCGCTGACCAGTGAGAAGTACCGCCCGTTGACGAATGGGCGGTTTATCACCACCGCCACCCCCTTGTCATGGGCCAGCGGCAGCACCCGGTCAGCCGCTTCAGGCTCCAGCATCGAATAATTGACCTGGATAAAGTCCACCGTACCTGTCTCCATCAGGGCCATAACCGGTTCGTAGTAATTCCAGCGCGACATGGCAAACCCGACATAGCGGGTCAGGTCGGCCTCTTTCCATTGCAAAAGTTTGCTCCATTGTCGGTCCAGGTCGGCAAGACTTCTCAGCTGCACCAGGTCCAGGTTTTTTTTGCCCTGCGCCTGCTGGGCCTGGTGTATTTCATTCAGAATTCCATCCTCTGTCGAGCTGAAAACATTGGTTCCCAAGAATAATTCTCCGTGCGCGTTGCGCTGGTTCATGAACTGTCCCAGGACCCGTTGGCTGGATCCCCCAGTGTCAACAAAACGACCGCCAAACTCGATCAGTATGTCCAGGAGTTCGGTTGAAAGCGCCAGATCGCCTTTCCTGAATGCTGCTGACTGTCCAAACCCAAGCACTGGAAGGGGTTCCCCGCTCGAGGGAATCGGCCGGGTGGGAAGTTGCTTTGTGGCGCTTTCTACAGGGGCAATGGGGAAAGTCAGCGGCACTATCGCCAGTGACGAACCGGTCATTTTCAGGAATTTGCGGCGGCTAAACAATTGAGTGAATCTCCTATTCGATTGATGGATTCATTCTAATTAATAAAGGGGAATGCTTACTACTAATTTTCGCTACCGCTGCTAAAAAATGTATACCGTCCCTTCATTTATAATAGGAACCCGGCACTTTCTTGAACGAAAAACCTGCCGGTGCCTTTCTCTTAATACAGGAAACAGGCCAGGGCAACAAAACTACAGAAATTGCTGCAGATCGTAAGTTCTGCTGGCAGAATCCGTTTCAGACTATCGAGACATCACCATCAATCGGGCGTCACCATGACTACTCTGGAAAACTGCAGGCAAAAATTTTTCTTGCCAATGGCATTGTTTGCTGCCGTGATGCTGGCAGCGGTTGCGTGGCCAATGATCGCCAATGCTCAATCCTCCCACGGCGAAGAAATTCCCTGGCAGGATTGGACCATCACCCCGTTTGAGCAGGCGAAAAAACAAAACAAGATGATCCTGGTCAATGTGGGCATGGAAGGTTGCGCAGCTTGTGCACGCATGGAAAAAATTACCTATGCAGATCCTGTCGTAGCCGGCCTGATCAGGGAGCATTTCATCCCAATTGCGGTGGATTCCGAGGCGCGTCCTGATATCGGTGAGCGCTACTCTGACTGGGCCTGGCCGGCGACGATCTTCCTGGCCCCCGATGCAACTCAGGTGCTGGCTGTTCGCGGCAACCGTATGCCGCGTAATTTTATCCCCATCCTTGAAGACCTGGTCAGCCGGCATAAAACCGGCAGCCTGGAGCCTGACCCGCGCTCTCCCTATGCTGCGCCACCACGGCCACAGGAAACGGAACTGTCGCTTATTCGCGATAACTTACGGACCCAGATTGACCGTAGCCTGAACAAAAAGTATGGCGGCTGGAATTCTGCCGGTATTGGCGGCGAGCAAAGCGGGTCACGCTTGCGCCATCTCTACTTTCGCGCCCACTTGAATGACGATGAGAATTTGCTGGCCTGGGCTCTGCAAGGGTCGGAGGGGTACCTGGGCAATATCGATCCGGTCTGGGGCGGAGTTTACAGCCGCAGTTTTCCAGCCGATATGGAGAACGTGCCGTCGAAATTTACCCGCCTGCGGGCGATCCCTGAAAAACGCATCTCCGCCCAGTCCAATGCCATCGTGGGCTTTGCCATTGGCTATCAACAAAGTGGTGACGAGCGCTATGTACAGGCCATGCGCCAGATGCATCGATTCATGACCGGTTGGTTTATGGCGCGCGATGGCACGTTCTATACCAACCAGCGGGCCGAACCGCCAAATCTGCCGCCCGACATGGCAGCAGGGGATTATTGGGCGCTGGATTCCGACGCGGCGCGGCGCAAGTATGGCACGCCGGCAATTGATCACGCGGTTTACACGGATAAAAATGGTGAAGCCATTGCAGCTTACGTGCTGGCCTGGGAGGCTTTTGGTGACGAGCTGTATCTGCGCACTGCCACTCGCGCAGCTAACGCCATCCTGCAAAAACGCAGCAACAAAGCGGGTTGGATGGTGCAGTTGATTGGAAACAGGGATACCGCTGGTGATCAACGCTTGCGGCCGCTTGATGAGAACCCCCGGCCATTTTTAAATGCCCAGGCATGGTTTGGGCATGGTCTGCTGGCACTGTACCGCGCGACCGGTGAAAAACAATGGCTGGAGCAGGCGGTCAAAATAGGTATGGCCACCCTCGATGCACTGGAAGACCGGGAATTGGGTGGGTTTTATGCCACGTCACCGGACGAAACCGCCAACATCATAGCACCGCGCAAGTCACTTGAGGCCAACGGTACAGCGGCAAATTTTTTCTATGATTTGTGGGTTTACAGCAAAGAAGATCGCTTTGCCGCAGTGCCGGAACGCACCCTGCGAGCCGTGGCGCAGCCTGAAATCATCCGGCGTGAAGGCAAGATTACCGGCGAGCTGGCATTGGCCCTGGAAAAGGTCACGGCCGCCTACGTCGAATTCTCAGTGGTTGGCGATCAAAACCTGCCTGCCGCACAGGCTTTGTACAAAGCCGGCCTGCAAACTTACCATCCACGCAAGATGCTGCATTACGAGACCCCGGGACGTTATCCGGCGCGTGAAAAACCCGCCATGTATATCTGCAATCCGGATATGTGTTCGCTACCCATTGAAGACCCGGCGCTGGTTGCCGAACAGGCTTTGGTTTTCCGCGGGCCCGCCACCACAGGACCTGCGAATATGCCGTGACAACGATGCTGCTCAAAAGGAAAGGGGATTCACGTCCTCATTGCTCAGCGGCACAATGGCAACGTTCTTTTCGAACAGGCTGCCGGGCACACCTGGATAGTCCACTGCCATTTCAACATCCGCCAGCCGGTTGCCGTTAAATTCCAGTTTGATGGTGCCGCCATTTACTGTTGCGGTCGCTACGGTCTCGCACCAGGGACAGAAACCGCTGAAGCTCAGCATTTCGAATTCAGTACCCGTTGCATTGTTGCCGGAACCCAACACCCAACGTGGCTGGTCGTTGGCGTCGTAGAAGAAGACCAGCGAAACGCGTGTATCTGCCAGTGAATCTACACTAACGCCCCAGCCTGACTCGTCCGGGTCGTACCAAATGCCGGTATAGTTTTGCGGCGTGAATCCAGTAGCGAAAACGAAACGGGAAAACATCTCGCTGCCGCTATTTTCACCGATCGTCCAGTTGAATTCCGCGCTCTGGGCTGTGTCGAAGTTCATTGTCAGGATGCCTACGACTTCGACATCGATGCCGTTTTTAGTGGGGTTCCAGGTGGCCTGGTACAGCTCACCGGTCCAGGACATGCCCTGCAGTTCTCCGGCTGATTGGTACCAGTGCGGTGTGCCGTCCTCGCGGTAGGTGTACCAGGTTGCCACCATGCTGTTGCCGCTACGCTGCAAGTCGATGCCGTGGCCGACACGGTTTGGGTCGTACCAGAGCCCGGGCTCTGGCGTGAATTGAGTAGATTCCGGATCGGCTGGATTTGAGTATTGGACAATCTCGGTGCCGTTGTATATACCGTCCCCGTCACGATCCAGCGCCAGGCGTTCGCCCAAGCCGGTGGGGACCGCGGTAAAGGTGATCGGTGCTGAGAATGAGGCCAGGGCAAGCAGTTCGTCCCTGGTCAGTGCAGCACCGTTGTCGTCTGGTTCAAACGTTTCGACGATGCCGTCGTAGAGCCAGGCTGCGGGCCTGGAATTATCGGCTTGGTGTGCAATGACTTCGACCTGATGCGCCTTGGCGAGATTCAGTAATGTGTTGAGACGGGCGCCTGCTGATGAAGATGAGCGTGTTACCTGTTGACCCACCGCGGCATGGGTGTCCTGGGAATCCTCCAGTTTTTCGGCGAAAACGGCATTATCCGTGGGCAGGTCTGAACCGCTGAATGCCAGCAAGAAGGCGACCAGGTCGGCCACATCCTGGTCGGACTCGGTTTCAAACTCGGTCAGTGACACATAATGCGCCAGCGAATCAACCGTTCCGTCGTGTTGGAATCCAAAGCCGGCACGGCTTTGCTGGAGTTTGGTTTCATAGCCGGTCCGTTCGTACAAGTTGCGCAATTGCGGAATTTTCATGGTCAGGCTTTGCAAGCTGGAAATGCCGGTAATCAACAGGTGGTTTTCGCCATTTGGCCCTTCGGGTAGGGTTAAACCTCCCAGGGCTATATTCACAATTGGATCGATGGCGCGGCTGTTCGGCGCCATGCCGGTCGGCAGGCTGTGGCAACCAGAGCAATTGGATGAGCCGTCTGCGGTGGGAAGGCTCGCCAGAATCGCCTCGTTAAAAAGCAGTAATCCGTTTTCTGCGTTGCCATTAGGCAGGGCAGTGCCGGCGGTGGAGAATCGCCCGGAGCTTACGTGGCCGCTAAGAGCCAGATCTGTGGGCAGGGAGTTATTCAGGTTACGGAATGGGTTGGGTGGAAAAGTCAGCGTGTCCAGGAAGTCTTCAAAACGCTGCATTTCCTGATCAGTGAGGCTCTCGTCATCCCCCAACAGGCTGCTGAAGGCCCCGTTGAATTCTTCCAGTCCATCCCGGTCGCCACGCCAGTGAAACGGTTCGTGGCCGATGATGTCTTGCAGGGTCTGGGTCAACATCGGGCCTTTCATCGGGTGAAATGGAGCGCAGGGCAGGTTGACGAGGCTAGTCATGCAATTTTGATTGAAAAACTTAACATCACCGGCCGGCGAACCCAGGTCCCAGGCCAGCCGGTCCATGCGTCCGTCCACGTGGCATGAGGCGCAGGCTATTTGACCGAGCCCGGATGTCTCGTGGGTGTCATAAAATTGAGCCCGTCCTTTGCGGATGGCTTCGGGTAAAGGCGAAAACACCGTGGTTGTGCTGACTTTTGCGTGATTGTCCAGACTGATCACGGTGAGTGAAGCGTCGAAGTGATTCCAGACATAGAGCAGGCCTTCCATTTCATTCAGCGCCAGGCCGATGGGTCCCAGGCCTACGGCAATGGGCTCGATTCCATCCACCCGGGATCCTCCTGGGTCGATCGCGATTACCGAATTGGACCCCATGCCGGCCACGTAGCCTCGCTGCCCGTCCGTCATCCAGACGATACCCCGCGGATCACCCAGGGACTTGTTGCGTTGT
>JADFKH010000018.1 GCA_022565025.1 Pseudomonadota bacterium | reverse complement strand
CCCTGAAAGTGCGTGGGTCCCGCTCGTTTATCTCACCTCAAATAGGTCGGGATGGAAGGGTGGAAATACGGTGGGACGTAACAAGTGGGATGGAAACCGGACCTCCCGATGACCCGGGGTCGACCATCGTTTGCCAATTTAGCGTGTTGAATGCCTTGACCACGTAGGCGTCTGGCGCTGCCGCCTGGATGATTTCACCGTTGGAGGTTTCGACACCCAGTTCCATCAGGCCATCTTCGCGGTCAACCAGAGGGTTGGTCGGATCAATGATGATCTTTCCTGAAAGATCGCCCAGGCTCCTGGTCACAGCTTCAACCACCATCCCGGGCACAGCCAGGACGACGATGTCGGCGGCGGCCACGGCTTCGGATGGTGTCGTTGCCGTCGCGCCGTGTCCGGTTCGTGCAACGAGCTCTTTGACAGTATCACGTTCAGGATCACGTGATCCGTATACAATTTCGTGGCCGAGCGCTGCAAATTCGATACCGAGCGCCGTACCAACCTGGCCCGTACCGATGATGGCGATGGTGTCGCCAAATACGGCTGCTGGTACGATTAATGTGACGGCGAGTAAAAAAAATCGACAACGACTGAAGTAGCGGTACAAAAACATGATAAACACCTCCTGGAGCACTAGTGTAGCGCATCGTAATTATTGCCATTTTCAGCCAGTCGCAAATCAGTTAGTCTCAAGGCATACACCCTTGGAGCAGCCAGCCTACGCCAAGGGGGCATAACACAGCGGATGGCCTCTCAATTGTCACGTAGTTCAGGACACTAAACTAGTAGGTACAATACCGATTGCCCACAGCGGCCAACAGGCCTGATCCAACCGGTATCGCAAGGAGAAAAATCATGGGATTATTGGTCGATGGTAAATGGCACAACGATTGGTATGACACCACCTCTACTGGCGGTGAATTTATTCGCAAGGATGCACAGTTTCGCCACTGGATCGGCGAGGCGGACTTTGAAGCCGAAGCACAACGCTACCACCTGTTTGTATCCCTGGCTTGCCCCTGGGCCCACCGCACACTGATTTTTCGCAAGCTGAAAAAGCTCGAGCGCATTATTGGCACCACCATCGTTGACGCCAGGATGCTGGAGCACGGCTGGGTGTTTTCTGCGATCTCTCAGGATAATCCGGTTGAAGGCATTGATTACCTGAGCCAGGTTTATACCACTGCCGATGCGAATTACAGCGGCCGGGTTACGGTACCGGTACTGTGGGATAAAAAACGGCGCACGATTGTGAACAACGAATCCTCGGAAATTATCCGCATGTTTAACCGTGCCTTTAACCACCTCACAGGAGATCACAGCGATTATTACCCCGAACGGCTAAAGGCCGATATCGATGCAATAAACCAATTGGTATATGACAACATCAACAACGGTGTTTACCGCGCAGGATTTGCCACATCGCAACAGGCCTATGAAGCTGCCTTCGAGCGCCTGTTCGATGCCCTGGATGTGATTGAACAGCGCTTGGGACAGCAGCGTTATCTGCTGGGTGATCTCACCACCGAAGCGGATTGGCGTTTGTTTACGACCTTAATTCGATTTGACGCAGTGTACTACGGCCACTTTAAAACCAATCTCAAGCGTATTGAGGACTACCCGAATCTCTCCAATTATGTGCGCGACTTGTATCAAACTGATGGTGTCGCCGACACGGTGGATATTGACCACATCAAAACTCATTATTATGTCAGCCAGACCACGATCAATCCAACACAGGTAGTGCCGGTGGGACCATTCCTGGATTTCACGCGCGCGCACGATCGTGATCGATTTGAGAGCGCTGCGTGATGACTTCTCAGTATCGTCAACTTCCGTAAAAATTCAACGCTCGGTTACACCGGGGCGACTGCAATCCTTTGACCCGTTTTCTATTGCTGGCCGGTAAACCGCTCAATGAGCCAATAGTCAATTGGGGCCCTTTTGTGATGAACACTCAAGAGCAAATTGAACAGGCGATTGAAGATTACCGTCGCGGTCGATTGGTGTAATATGCGGGTTAACCAGGTGGCCAGGTCATTTGCCGGCCACCCAGCAGATGCAGATGAAGGTGATAAACCATCTGTCCACCGGCCTGGTTACAATTCATAACAATCCGATATCCATCTTCGGACAGGCCTTCTTCACGGGCTATTTCAGCCGCCGTCAAAATCAATTTTCCGACCAACTCGGCATGCTCCGGTGCGAGGTCATTTATGGTGGCAATTCTTTCCTTCGGGATAATCAATACATGTACGGGTGCCTGGGGATTGATATCACGGAATGCCAATACCTCGTCCGTTTCATAAACGATTTCTGCAGGAATTTCACGATTGATAATTTTCAAAAACAGCTCATCAGACATTACGCTACGATCTCCATGAAAAATCAAACATCTTCAATATACGATTGCAACAACAAATCGCAAGAATCGGGTGGTAAGCAAGCATATCAGGACTAGAATGGTTTTATGCATCGCGAACAAGCTTATAAAACGGTCGCCAGGGCCTTGAGCTGGGTAGCTGACCACCAAGCAGATCAGCCTGATCTTGAACGCCTGTCGGTCGAATTGGGCCTCAGCCCCTACCATTTGCAACGCACTTTCCAGGATTGGGCCGGAGTCAGCCCCAAGCAATTTCTCAAATCCCTGACCAAAAAAGACGCCCTGATTCGCCTGCAACGGGGCAGCACGGTGCTGGACGCAGCCCTGGAATCCGGACTTTCCGGCCCCGGAAGATTGCATGACCTGATGATCACCACCGAAGCACTCAGTCCCGGAGAGGTCAGGAGGCTGGGGGAAGGCGTTGAAATCCAATACGGTTCAGGCAATACACCCTTTGGTCAGGCCGTGCTTGCCTGGACTGAGCGTGGCATCAACTTTCTTGGATTTTGCGAAGATGTTGGACCTGACACGGTCATCAATACTTTGAAAAACCGATGGAAATCAGCAAATTTCAAAATTGGCCAAAAGGCTGCTGCAGATCAACTGGAGATGATATTTTCTGATTGCGGCAAGACACCGATTCGCCTCTGGCTTAAAGGCAGCCCTTTCCAGTTAAAAGTCTGGGAAGCATTGTTGTCCATTCCCCAAAACGCCCATGCGAGTTATGGGCAGATCGCTGCGTGCATTGGACATCCCCATGCGAGTCGTGCGGTGGGATCAGCTATTGGCAGTAATCCTGTGGCATGGATCATTCCCTGCCATCGAGTCATACGCAGTCTCGGCGGTCTTGGCGGTTACCGATGGGGAACAATCACCAAGCAGGCCATGATCGGCTACGAAGCCTGTTGATTTGCATCCAAACATGACCCTGTCGTCAAGGTATCACCAGCGCCGGTTCACTGGCACGCGTGTCCAGCCAGCTCGGTCAGACGAGTCATCACCATATTGCCATCGGCGAAATCTGGATCATCGCTATCCCAACTAACAGTCACAGCATCTCCGGTGAACTGCAGCGTCATCGTGCCCCAGTGCTGTCGCAACACTTCAGCTGCAACAAAACCAGGCGGGAAATCGGCACCACTAAATCGTTCCAGCGTAACCGTGGCTGCCCCATTGTCAATCGGTCCCTGGCCAAATAACCAAACCTGCTGGCCATCAAGGTAGACGTACCATGACAGGACAAGCGACTCGACACCCGACACCATGACCACTTCAGCAACCAACCCATGCCCATTTTCGTTCGTGTTGTAATAGCTACCGCTATGACAGCCATTGGCCCCCGACGACAACGCAGCAAGCTGCGAGATCTCCATGCTACCGCCACTAAAACCCGCCACAGTAGAGGACCAGCTCGCAACAGCGCGGGTATCACTGCTGAAATCGAATGTCAGATTACCCCATGGGGCTACGCTCAGCGCCGCTGCGTCGTAATTGGGTGGGAAATCTGGACCTGACGTAATGAACATGTCCAGGTCGGCTTGGCCTTGTGAAATCGGCCCATCGCCGACCAGCCAAACCGGTGCACCGTTGAGGTAAACGTACCAATAGGCATTGATACGATCTACTTCGTTGCCACCAGCATCATCCAGTACTTCGAGCAGCCAGCCATGCCCTGACTGGTCCACGTTGTACCAGGGACCGCTCATTTGCGGCCCAATGACCGCATTGGGCAGGCATTCGTCCGCCACGTCAGCATCCAGGCGACCGCGATACCACACGCCATAGGCGTCCGAGCCATTGCACGCCAATAGACTACCATCTGAGTAGACAATATCGCCGTCGACCACGGTCAACAACGAGTGAATGTCTCGCAGCTGATCCAATTGCTGGTCGATTTCCAATTGCAAAACATCGGCCGACAATACCAGCAAATCCGCTGTCTTTCCCACCTCTAAAGACCCAAGTTCCTGCTCATCGAAGCTGAACCAGGCACTCCGGACCGTATACATTTCCAGGGCTTGCATCACGCTGAGAGTCTCGTCGGCTGGCACACGCGTTGCTCCGTTGTCACTCAATCCCGTGACCATATAGTAAATGGCCAGCCATGGGTTGATTGGGCCCAGGTTACCGCCGTCTGTACCTGCACTCACTTGCACACCGTGGTTGTAGGCCGTGCGGTAAGGCGGACCGCCACCGAAGTTGCCTGCATAGTTTTGGCTTTGAGACGAAAAGCCAGCACCCAGTGCCTGCAATCGATCCAGCGTATCTTCCGATACATCGAATACATGCGCCAACTGCCAACGGAGATCGGTAATCGGCGCCATTGCATGCACCGATTCCCACTCATCCAAGAAGGCGGAGGCCTGGCTGTCGGGTATGGCATGCTGATGATGATTGAGGCCATTTAAAGCCATCAATAATGCCGCATCCGCATAATAAGTGGGAAGCGGTATCGATCCACCCAGATCACTATTCACCACAAATTCCCCCAAGGACATGGTCCGTAACATGGGGGTCCCGGTCGGGTCATCGAGCAGACGGTCCACATTGTTATTCAGGCTGTTCAATGTGGAGTTACGATCCTGTGAGCCCAGTGCCTGACGCACTCTCAGGAATGCGACGCCGTTGTCGTAAAATGGGCTGACAGCAACGTCATTGACTGGGTCGCCCGAGAAACTGAATATGGTGGTCAGGCCGACGCTGGCCGACCATCCCATAAGCGCCAGGGTTTCACGCTTTCGATCATCTGTAGTGTGTTCCGCTGCCAGTGCATCACGTGCCGCAGAATCGTTGCTGATGGCGCCATCGGTGGCGACGCTTATGCCGCGCGATTCGAAATAGGTCTCGGCGGCAGAGTTGGCCGTGCTGGGTCCACCAAAGCCTGCGGAGATAAATACCGGCCGGTCTACGTTGTCCAGGCACTGGCGACTGGGTAAACCGGCGCTGGTCAAATTGGCGGCATCGCCTTCGGCAGCAAACTGAGTGGTCGTTATGCCGCCGATCGCGGTGACAAAGTTATCTACCGTGGCGTCGCCCGAGACAACTGGAATTGAGCGCACCTGAACTTCGCGGTTCAGAATGTCGATGGTGTCCTGGCAAGAAAAGGCGTTGTCCATCTGCGCCACATTGTTTCCCGGACGCCCTGCACGATCAAACCAATGCACGTGGTTGTCGATCAAGCCCGGCATGAGCACCCGGCCTTGCAAATCGATTTGTTGCGCACAATCACCCAGTAACGGGGCATCGATAACACTGATTTTTCCGTCCAATATCTCCAGTGATGACGCCACCGTACCCAGCGGGTCCATGGTCAAGATTGTGCCATTGTGAAAACCAATATCGCATTCACCATCAGAATTGACTTGCCACACGGGATCAGCGCTGTCTTGTTCCAATAAGGCGCCAAGGTAACCGTCGTTGCCAGCCGCCGAGCTGTCAATCACCGATTGGCCGGCACCCTCTTCAAATTCCCAATAGCCCACCAGCGCAGCGGCGTCTGGATCCACGCCATTGGTGAAAAGCTGTTCCATTTGCTGCCCATCCAGCGCCACGTTCCACATGAACGGCTCATCGATAAGCCCGTTAAAAAACCAAACTGGGGGCTCCACACCACCGGGTGGCAAGGGGCCGATGGAGCCAAAAGTGTTGCCAATGGACAGGTCATGAAAGTTATTGGACGAAGGCACCCCAGTTGCACTACAACTGATGTGCGGCACTCCGTCCACATAGAGCACCAATGTGCCAGCGCCATCCCGTGTTGCCGCTACGTGGTGCCAACCACCATCGGCCACCGTTACCGGATCGCCACTACACGAGGGCTGCGGCTCACCGCTACAAGTTCTCGGGTAGCAATAATTGTTCTCCCTGGAATCCTCGAGCATGATCTCCAAGGTACCGTCCCCAGCGACGTACAGCTGCCAAGACAAATTAAAGGAATTGTCATCCTCGCCGCGGGCGATGATTGCGCTGCGTTGTGTGATGCTTGCAGAATTGATCCAGGCGCCGACTGTGAAAACTTCAGTGGGAAACGAGTCGCTGTAGGGAACCATAACGCGGTCATCAAGGCCGTCAAACTGCAGCCAGCTATCAGCGGATGCTGACAGGGCAATGACGTTCCACGCGATCCCCATAACAACTTGCCAAACGTGGATGGCATTGGGTCTGTATGGAAGGCCTTTCTTGGGGTCTCTTTGAGCATGAGTCCGGCTAAAAGGGTAGCAGCTGCGGTTCATGCGGCGATTCTGCCGCCGGAATGTGGAGTAAATGTGAAGGCCGTGCGATCTAGGAGTCTGCGTATTGCACGAAGGCGGACGATAATTTGCCTAACCATGAACAAATTTAATAGCTTCTAGCCAAAATAATTGCCATGCGAAAAATACAGTTCGTCCTATCCGGTTTTGCAGCGCATCTGGCTGTACATTTCGGCCGATCCTTCGAAGGGTCTCGACCAACTTTTCACCGTGCCCGGCGGTCCAGCACCGCGGACCTGGTCAGGCTGCTCGACACGCTCAGACGCCACTACCCGAGTAGCAGTTCGTCCGAAGTAACGAGCCGCACTCCCGCAGCCAGCAGCTCTCGCTTGGCCTCCTCCCCGGTCGCCACGTCAACGGGACGGGTTGCGTCCAGGATGATGCTGACACTGACCTCCGGAAGAAGCCGCCGTGCGTCGAGGGCGCTGAACTTGACGCAGTAGTCCAAGGCAAGGCCCACCAGGTAGAGCTCCCGGACACCCAGGTTCTCCAAATAACCCTTCAAGCCCGTCGGGTTCTTGCCGGTGTTGTCGGTGAAGGTCGAGTAGCTGTCCACCAGCGGGTCGATTCCCTTGCGGAAGATCGCCTGGATCAGATGCTGGTTGAAATCGGGGTGGAATTCGGCTCCATGTGTATTCTGCACGCAGTGATCGGGCCAGAAGATCTGGGGAACGCCACCCAACTCGCCCGTCTCGAACGGCTTACGACCGGGGTTATTACTGGCGAAGCTGCCGTGATCCGGTGGATGCCAATCCTGACTTGCCACCCTCACCGCGAACCTTTCCAGCAAACGATTGGTGATTGGAATAACCTCGTGGCCCCCGGGAACAGGGAGTTCATCGACGTTCGAGATGAAGCCGTTTTGGATGTCTACTACGATCAGTGCAGACACGACTTGACGGCTCATAGTTCTTTGCCTCCTGCTGGACCGTCGTTCTCGGCAGGCGGCGCGATCTCCTCAATCATTCGCGCCCTTCGCTCGTTGAGGCTCTGGCTCAGTGTGACACGATACATGTGAGGGTTTAGGAGCCGCCTGCAGCCGTCCGGCAGCTGCGACAGACGCTGCCTCGAGTAGTCGGCGATCTCTTCGAGCGGCCTCTCGGGCTGCGTGCGGTCCCCGTGCTTCATCACGACGGTACGCAGATCCCGAATCTGCGCGGTGCGAGGAATTCTCGTATGGCGGAGCGGATTGGAGGGATCGAACACGAGGTCACCAGGGCGAGGCGTCTCCGCGAACCCTGCCAGCACGTCCATCTCGAAGCGATCATTGCCGCCGTTTCGCGACACCCGCCAGATCTTTTTGCACCCGGGGATGGTGCTCTTCGCTCGATCCGAGCTGATCTTGATGCGTGGCAGCCCATCGAGTTCCACGAGCTTGTAGACACCATTGAGCGCGCCACCCGCCCGCCCCGCCGCCGTCACGAGCCGCGTGCCGATGCCGTAGACGTCGATCCGACCTTCTTCCTTACGCACCGACTCGATGATGTGCTCGTCGAGCTCGTTGGATGCCAGGATCTTCACGTCGGGGAATCCCGCCTCGTCAAGCAACCGCCGGGCCTCACGGCTCAGGTAGGCGAGATCGCCCGAGTCCAGACGGATTCCACGCAGGGCGTAGCCGGTCTCACTCAGCTCTCGGGCCACCGTTATGGAGTTCGGCACGCCACTTCGCAGTGTGTCGTAGGTATCTACGAGCAGGACACAGTGGTCAGGGAAGGTTGCGGCGTAGGCCCGAAAAGCCTCCAGCTCGGAGGGAAACGCCATCACCCAGCTGTGAGCCTGAGTGCCCACTACCGGGATCCCCATCCGCCGCCCAGCCGCCAGATGACTGGTGGAGCGCACTCCGCCTACATAAGCGGCACGGGTCGCGCCGAGCGCTCCGTCCGGGCCCTGTGCACGCCGGGCGCCGAACTCCACAATTTCCGATTCCTGCCCGCCGTGAGTCGCCTCGCCCACGATCCGGGCCGCCTTAGTGGCGACCAGTGTCTGGAAATTAATCAGGTTCAGCAACGCCGTTTCGACCAGCTGGACCTCCCCCAGCGAACCCTCCACGCTCAACAGGGGCTCTCCTGCGAAGACGATCTCCCCCTCCCTCGCCGCCGTCACGGTCCCTCGGAACTGGAACTCTCGCAGGAAGTTTAGGAACTCCTCATCGAACAGCCCGAGAGTCGCTAGATAGGCGATATCCTCAGGGTCGAAGCGGAGATCCTCGAGGTATTCGAGCGCCGGCTCAAGACCCGCGAAGACCGCATAGCCGCCATGGTAAGGGTTGTGCCGGAAGTACAGGTCGAAGACTGCGTGCTGGTCAAGCATTCCGTAACGCTGGTAGCCAGCCACCATCGTCAGCTCGTACAGATCCAGTAGGAGGGAGAGGCTCATATGGGGTTCCATCTACCGGGCACAGTATAACGCTTGCTCGCTTTCGACACGAACAAAAAAGGGAACGATGGACGTGGTTGAAAGTACAGGAAATCCAACGACCTTTATAAACAGTCGACAGCGAGAAACCTACTGGCGAACGGGGAATTCTATTTTTTAAAACTTGATTTTACCTTTAAATTAACATTAAATATCGATATAGTTAGCCACGCGTGTTGTTGTGACTGTGGAAGGGGTAATGGCTCTGGAGTAATGAACTTGATAAATCAGTGGAGAGTGCAGATGAAAAGAATAGGTAGAACACACCTGCATACATCCCCTTTACGGTGTCATCGCCTTGTCGGCGGCAAGCCTGGGCACTACGGCCCAGGCGGTATTTGCCCAACTGACCTACGATTTCAGTTCGTTAATGTTGGAGTCGTTTCCCAGGTCAACTCAAGTCCGGTGGCGAGCTGTTTTGCTAATGGACACTAGCATGACGGACAGCTCAATAGCGGTGGATTTCTGGGAATATAGCCTTTATCCTAGAATGTAGACATAGATGGGGAGTTTAATAATATGCGTAATTCAGTCATTCGTCTCGTAGTAGTACTCGTCGGTTTCTCCGGCCTCATGCTACCCGTGCAATCATTCGCTCAAGGCAAGAGTAGTGCCTTGCTTGAAGAGGTAATCGTGACCGCTCGCAAGCGCGAAGAAAATCTGCAGGATGCACCCATCGCCGTAAGCGCTTTTACCGGTGCTCAACTGGATTTTCGTGGCCTGAGTGATATCGAAAAACTGGACCAATTTACGCCCAATCTGGTGCTTAATAAGTCCCCTACTTATTCCAATGTCACCAACGCAGCGGTTTACATACGTGGTATCGGTCAAAATGATTTTACCCCGGTGATCGATCCCGGTGTGGGTATCTATATCGACGGTGTCTACCTTGGTCGCTCCGTTGGCGCCGTTCTCGACCTTGTTGATATTGAACGGATCGAGATACTGCGTGGTCCCCAGGGCACCTTGTTTGGTCGAAATACCATTGGTGGCGCTGTCAGTTTGCACTTAAAAAAACCCACTGACGAATTTGGCGGCAAGGTCGATGTTAAATACGGCACCGATAACCGAATTAATGTCCGCGGTACGCTTAATGTTCCCATCACCGAAAATTTCTTTGCACGCTTTAATATAGCCTCATTTAACCAGGATGGTTACGTCATTCGAGTATTCGATGGTCTAGACCTGGGCGATGACAACACCATCGCTACCCGCGCAGCCCTGCGCTGGCTGCCGACCGACGACCTGGAAATAAACTTGTCCGCTGACTACAGTCGTGACCGCGAGAACGGCAACGCCTATGTACTAACGGGTATCCAACCCATCAGCGTCGGGCTTGTCAGTGGTGGAGGCCCGTCACAGGTAACGGCGAATAACACGATCGCGGCTCAGCTGCAAAATGGCGGCATTGTGCCTGACGGCGTCTTTTTTAACCCGGTCAACCCACCGACGGGTTTTCCTTTTAATTTCCTCGCCTGCGAAGACCCAGCGAATTTCGATAATGCCTCTTGCTTTAACACCCGCTATATCGATGACGGCAGCAAGAGACTGAATTTTGGTACTGACCCTGTTACTGCGGAACTGGATGTCTGGGGTGTCGCATTGACCATTGACTTTAATATCAATGACAGTCTCAAATTCAAATCGATAAGTTCCTGGCGTGAATTCGATGGTTTTTTTGAAGGCGACCAGGATGGCGCCCCACAACGAGTATCCTATCTGATTGACATCTACGATCAGAAGCAGATCACTCAGGAATTTCAACTGCTGGGCACCGGTTTTTTTGATGACAGGCTGGACTGGGTCATGGGCGCCTATTATTTCCAGGAAGACGGTAAGAACATCAATCCAGTACGTTTTGCTGCGGTTGACCTTCAGTCGGGTGGTCATTTCGATACCGAGGCCTGGGCCCTCTTCGGCCAGGGTACCTGGCATGTTAACGACAAGCTGGACCTGACTTTAGGCTTACGCTACACGGAAGACACCAAGGACTATTTGCCTGATCAAGTAATTGAAGCACTTCCAATAGGCCCATTACCGGGAGTTACATGTCCACCCGGTGTCGCCGATGCACCCCTGTGTACAGTCGGAGATCGGCCATTGCCATTTGTAACTGTGACGCGCAAGACCTCAGAGGCTGTGCCCATGGCCAACCTTGCCTACCGTTGGAACGACAGCCTGATGACCTACCTTACCTACTCAGAGGGTTTCAAGTCAGGAGGTTATACCCAGCGAATCTTTCCACCGGAGGCCAGTACACCGTCTTTCGATCCTGAATTCGTGACCAGCTATGAGATCGGCGGTAAATTTGACGGTTGGGACAACAAGCTGCGCTTGAATGTTGCCGTGTTCTTTGCGGATTATACCGACATGCAGTTGCTGGTGGCCGATCCCACCCGTCTCGGTCCCTTCGTCAGTAATGCCGGCGATGCGGAAATCTTTGGTGTGGAACTGGAAATGTTCCTGAACCCGGCGGAAGGCTGGTTTGTTACCGGTAGTGTCGGCCTGCAGGATATTGACCGTACCCGACTGGATGGTGCGGTGCAGGGATTGACCCTTGACAGTCCCTTCCAGCAAGTTTCCAAGTGGACGGCGAATTTGCAGATTTACAATGAAATTGCATTGGGTGAGTGGGGTTATCTGACACCACGCTTTGAGTGGTCCTATCGTTCGAATTGGGGCACCAACTCCAACAACATACCCCGGATAGGTGATGATATTGTTACAGTAGGCCCGTTGGCCGGTATCCCGCTTTCCTTTGGTCTGCCCAACCCGGACCTGGTCGAGGATGATTTGAGTTTGTTTAACGCCAGTGTGCGTTGGGATGTAAAAAGTACAGGCCTCAACATTTCGTTCGGCGTGGATAATTTCACTGATGAGCAATACACCATCTTTGCCAACTATCAGGATGGCTTCGCCTTTACTCACCAAGTTTTCCATCGGGGCCGGGAATGGTATCTCCAGGCTAGTTATGAGTTTGGTGGCTACTAGCTTTTAGTACCACCAGCATTACCGTGGATCGATGGGGGTCAGGGGCTTCACCTGAGCTTCCAGGGCTTCGGCTGCTGCCAGACAGCGCATTTCCGCAAAAGGTGGGCCGATGATCTGGACTACCTGGGGCAAGCCTTCGCTGATGCCCACCGGTACCGTGACCGCCGGCAGGCCCAGGGCATTGACCACGACCGTCATGCGAAAGGATTCCACCACTTCACTTGCGCGTTCAGGCGATGAGATGTCCTCATCCCTGGTGTAGGGTGGTTCGGTGCCTACCGGAGCGACGATCAGCGGATACTCCTGGAAGAATTCCAGCCAGTTTCGCAGCACGCCGCGTCGTCGGGCCAGGGCGTCCAGGATCATCTCCGGTTTGATCCCGGGCACCATCTGTCGGTAACACTCGAAAGCTCTTTGCAGAGTCGGACCGATGATATCTTTGACTGCGGGCTCCAGCAGCATGAGCAGTTCTCCGAGACAGACGACCCGCCAGATATCTGCCGCCTGTTCGAGGTCGGGTGGCACCGCTTCCTCCACCATGTAACCCGCATTGCCCAGCATGGCCCCGGCGTTCTTGACGCCGGAAAGAACCTGCTCGGTCATGGTGCTGCCACCCGGATCAAGAACCAATGAGATCTTGTGGGTTGGAACTTCAGCTTCCCCAAGGGGTACCGGCGCCCACCAGGGGTCATGCCAGTCGCCCGGTGCCATGGCTGTCAATCCAAGACGCAGATCCCTCACCGTACGCGCCAAGTGGCCGTTGACGTTCATCAGCTGAAATCCAATGCCTGCTTCGGCCGGGTCAGTACCATTCCAATCCGGCACACGGCCGCTGCCTGGTTTCATGGAGGCTACCCCACAGGCTTGGGCGGGTTGCCTCAGGGAACCACCCAGATCCGTGCCGGTCGAAAGCGGGTTGATGCCGACAGCTACCGAGACAGCCGCACCGCCACTGGAACCACCGGGAGTTAGTTCTGAATTCCACGGATTGCTGGTGGCACCATAGAAATCGTTGGTAGTTTCCCAGCGGCATGAGAACTCCGGGGTATTGGTGCGCCCCAGCACCACGACACCGGCATCGAGCCAGTTTTGGATACAGGGTGAGCTGACCAATGCGATATTGTCTTTCAGGGCAGCACAGCCATTGACTGTGGCCCAGCCCGCCAGGTCATGAACGCTTTTGATCGTTACCGGTACGCCGTGGAGCAAGCCGAGGTCTTTACCATCCGCAACGGCCTTGTCAGCCTTATCCGCGGCGGCGAGTGCCTCATCAGGCCGTGATTCCACAACGGCATTAAGTTGAGGGTTGACCGAGTCCAGTCGCTGCAGGCAGGAAGTCACCACTTCCCTGGAACTGAAGTTGCGGTTTCGAATGCCGGCGGCCATTTCAGTGGCATCCAGATGCCATAGTTTATTTTTCATGCTTAGTCATCCCCTCGAGGTTTGCCTTATCCCGATGAGCGCGGGCAATTACATAGGACTGAATGGCGCGGGCGTCCTCCTGGTTCAAAACCTGATCAAAGGAAACCATCCCCCGGGATCGAAGCGAGCCTTCAAGTACCACCTGTTGCCAAACGGCGTGCATTTGGGTGTAACGCAGATCGGGTAAGAGACCGCCGCTGATGGCACTATTGCCATGACAGGAGCCGCAGTACTTATGATACAGCACTTTGCCCTGCTGAACTGTTTCGGGAGTTGCTTCCAGCGGGGGGGGATCGAGTTCTCGATACTGTACTTTGAGCGGCGGTAATTGTTTCTCGCCCCCTAATTTGAACACCAGTAGCCGGCTGACATTCTGGTTCGCTGCGTCCGTCAGCATACCGCCAATGATGAGAGGCACACCGCCACCCCAGCCGGCCATAACCGCAATATACTGTTCCCCATCGACGGCATAACTGATGGGCGCGGCCGTAATGCCTGTCTGAGCAAAAAAAGACCAAAGCTGTTGACCCTGATCCGCACTGTAGGCATTGAAATAGCCTTCGCCATTGCCCTGAAATACCAAATTTGTGCTGGTGGAAAGAACACCACCATTCCAGATATTGGCATGGTTCACCTGCCATATGGATTTCTGTTGCACCGGGTCCCAAGCCACCAGCCACCCCTTTAACATGGCTTTGATTTCCTTACGTTGTGCTTCATCTTCGGGCAACGCTGTCACCAGATCATCGTTACCGGTGTTCCATCCGAACGACTGGAATTTGAAACCGCTTTCGAGCATATAGGGATATGCGGTGCTCATAACAGGAAAATAAACCAGTCCCGTAACGGGGTTATAGCTCATGGGTTGCCAGGTATGCCCCCCTGCCGGACCCGGCATGGCCATAAAGGGCTTGGATTGACCGTAATGCGCCTCTGGATTCACCACAGGTCGCCCGGTCGTTTGATCGATATGCGAAGCCCAATTGACGTCCGTAAAGGCTTTCGCGGAAATAAATTCTCCGGTTTCCCGATCCAACACGTAGAAAAATCCGTTTTTTGGCGCCTGCATAATGACTTTCCGTTGGCTGCCATCGATCTCTATTTCAGCCAATATCATGTGCTGCGTGGCCGTATAATCCCAGCTGTCGCCCGGTGTAGTCTGGTAATGCCAAACGTATTCCCCGGTATCTGGGCGAACCGCAACGATGGATGATAAGAATAGATTGTCGCCACCACCGGGGCTGCGAATTTCACGGCTCCAGGGAGAACCGTTGCCTACACCAATATAAAACAGGTCAAGCTCTGCGTCATAGGCCATGGCGTCCCAGACGGTACCGCCACCACCGCGCTTCCACCATTCGCCGCCCGACCAGGTGGTAACTGCCATTTCCAGGGCCGGGTTTTCAAAGGGCTCTGCAGGGTTTCCCGGCACGGTATAGAAGCGCCAGATCAATTCGCCGGTACTGGTATCGTAAGCGGACACGAAACCTCTGGCACCAAACTCAGCGCCACCGTTGCCTATCATCACTTTATCCTTCACCACTCGCGGGGCGCCGGTAATGGAATAGGGTTTGTCGGCCGGTGTCGTTTGTACCGACCACAGCAGGCTGCCGTCGCTGGCAGCAAGTGCAATCAGACGACCATCAAGTGTGCCGACATAGACGCTTCCCTTCCACACCGCCACGCCGCGGTTAACCACGTCACAACACAGGTTTACCGCCCACTCCGGCGGCACCTGGGGATTGTACTGCCACAACAACTTTCCGCTGGCAGCATCGAAGGCATATACGCGACTCCAACTGCCGCTTACGTACATCACCCCGTCGACCACAATTGGAGTGGCTTCAAGCCCGCGGTGGGTATCGAAATCATAACGCCAACTCAATCCCAGACGGTCTATATTTTTCTCGTTGATCTGAGTTAGCAGACTGTAACGCTGCTCGTCATAGGTTCTACCATGGGACATCCAGTTGCCGGGCTCATCGTCGGCGGCGAGTATACGGCGAGCATCAACATTCGCTTGCCTGGGACCGGATGGCTCTGCCTGCAAACCGGTGCTGAGCAACAAAGCAGCAACTGCGGTGATAAAGGGCAAGAATAAAAATTGGGGAGAGATGTCCTTGGTCACCTTATATTTCACCGTGGTTTAACAGACCGCTGAGATAATCTGCCTGGCGCAATACCAGTGCCACAATAGTCAGTGTTGGATTCTCACAACCCACCGTCGGGAACAGGCTGCCATCGGAAACAAACAGATTGGGAATATCGTGAGTTTGCCCCCAGGAATTGCATACACTGGTTGAGGGATCTTTCCCCATGCGCGCTGTCCCCATGTTGTGGGTAGCGGGAAGTACATCCACCATGGTGTGAACCTTCTTCGCCTGCAATGCCCGATAAACTGCTTTACCTTTTTCCAGGGCATAGGCTTTCATACGCGATCGTCGGTTACTGCAAATTGCTTCGACATCATTACAACCAGTCTATATCTGCAAAGCCGCGATGAAGATAGCCGCCATGCTCAATGGATGAACCCTGGTAACTCACTAGTTTCCATACCAGCGGATTGCGGTACAGGCTTTCAATAGTGCGTTCACGCAAGTAGTTAAACCACTCGCTTTGTTGCTGTGATTCCAGTACTGCAAGTTGCTGTGCGACGGTGGCATTGATCCAGTCACCACCGATCTCGCGGTTCAATATGCTGGCTGCCTGTTTGAACAGCGTTCCAGTAGGGTCATTGGCGGCGATGTTCGCATCGATGTCCCTCACCACGTCCAGATACACCGATTCGTGCAGGTTTTCGTGGGGAAACAGCAACCGGCAGACCTGGGCGAGCAATAAACCTGTCGATGGGTCGATGGTTTCGAGATCCAGCGCTTCTATGTTGTCAGCGTTCAGGCTGAGCGGGCAGAGCACCAAAGCGGACGCTCCCATAAACAACAGCCTTGAAAAGGCGAGAAAATCGCGCCGACTGGATCTCATATCAGATTTCCCGTGCCCCCGCATACAAGCCTGCTCCTGTATCAATTATCCGGCCTGGGCCGGCACCCTCTAAATCTACCACCCCGATGCAGCCCTGTCGATGGTGCCGTAAAACCCCATTTCTACCCGGTTAATCTATCAATTCCGTGGAGGCAGTCTCTATCCGATTTTCCTCACTGCTATCCCCAGGATGGATACCGGCCGCTCATTTCCACAATTATTCTATTGATCCAAACCGAACAGCAACAGGCGTTCACTTTGCCTGGCCGACTCAAGCTGAAACCTGGTCCATGAATCACACATGATCTGATAAAATAGTGTCGTCTCCAACCGGGGACCTCCATAGGAGGGAGACTCTATGAACCTTGAACAGATTGAATCCCACGATTTCCAGCAATGGAACGCGGTTGCCGACCAGGCCAAAACGCAGATTGAGACGCGCCTTTTCATCAATGGCGACTATGTCGATGCAGTGGCTGGCGGCCGCTTCAGCACGATCAACCCGGCCAACGGGGAGGTAGTGGCGGAAATGTCCGAAGGCATGCCCGAGGACATCGACCGCGCAGTCGCCTCGGCCAGGGCTGCGTTCAAATCCGGCTGCTGGTCCCGGCTGGCGCCGCGGGATCGAATGGAAATTCTCTACTCCTTTGCCAGGCTGATCGACGAGCACGCTGAAGAACTGGCTGTGCTGGAAACCCTGGACATGGGCAAACCCATCGCCGACGTGGTGGCGCAAGACATCCCGGCCTGCATCGAGACCATCCGTTTCATGGCCGAGGGCATCGACAAGATCGAGGGATCGGTCACCAATACCGATAACGATTCGTTGCACCTTGTGATTCGCGAACCGCTGGGGGTGGTCGGCTGCATCCCACCGTGGAACTATCCCTTGCTGATGGCCACCTGGAAGATCGCACCGGCGCTGGCCGCGGGTAACACTGTGGTATTGAAACCGGCCGAACAATCCCCGATGAGCGGCCTTCGCCTGGCAGAGTTGTTCATCCGGGCCGGCGGCCCCCCGGGGGTGTTCAACGTGGTCAATGGCATGGGTGAAACCGCCGGCAGAGCATTGGCACTGCACAATGATGTGGCCAAGATCAGCTTCACCGGCTCCACCGAGGTGGGCAAGTTGATCCTGCAGTATGCAGGCCAATCGAACATGAAACGCGTGGGGCTGGAATGCGGTGGCAAATCACCGCAAATCTTCATGGCTGACCTGCCTGATCTCGAAGCGGCGGTGGCTGCGGCCTACAATGGTGTCTTTGCCAACATGGGCGAAGTTTGTAGCGCCGGTTCACGTTTGCTGGTGGAACGCCCCATCTACGATGAGTTCATCGAGCTTTTTATCGCCGAGGGCCAGCATGCCTATGCACCGGGCGATCCCCTGAACCCGGAAACCAATATGGGCCCACTGGTGGACCGCGGATCCCAGCAGCGCGTGCTCGGCCTGATCGAATGCGGCAAGCGCGAAGGTGCTACCCTGCATTTTGGCGGCGACAAACCGCGAGGGCTGGAGGCTGGCGCCTATGTCAACCCCACCCTGTTCGGCCAGGTCGATAACAACATGACCATCGCCCGCCAGGAAATCTTCGGGCCGGTGGCCAGCGTGATCCCCTTCGATGGCGCCGTGGAGGCCATCAGCATCGCCAATGACACCATTTACGGGCTGGCAGCCGGCATCTGGACGCGGGACATCAACCAGGCCTTGCGCATGGTCAAGAACATCGAGGCCGGCGTTGTATGGGTGAACAGTTACGAGGACGGCGACATGACCCAGCCTTTTGGCGGCTACAAGCAGTCGGGCCAGGCGCGCGACAAGTGCCTGGAAAGCCTGAAGAGCTATACGCAATCCAAGTCCGCCTGGTTCCGTCTGACGCCCGAGTAAAATGGATGAAGTTCGAAACCATCAAGTATGCAACGCAAGGCCCCCTGGCCTGGCTGACTCTGAACCGGCCGGACAAGCTCAACGCCATCAGCGCATCGATGGTTGCCGAACTCAACCAAGCGCTGGATAAAGCGGAACGGGACGACGCGGTTCGTGTCATCATGCTCAAGGGTGAAGGACGGGCTTTTTCCGCCGGCTTCGACCTGGAAATGGCCAGTGACGTGAACGACATGGAAGCTCTGCGCAGTGAACTCAAAGCGGGCTTTGATATCATCATGCGTTTCTGGGACTGCCACAAACCGACCATCGCGGCGGTTCATGGATACTGCTTGGGCAGCGCGATGGAAATGGCCGTGGCCTGCGACGTGACGCTGGCCGCTGAAGGCTGTCGTTTCGGCGCGCCGGAAGTCAAATTCGGCAGCGGCATCGTGGTGCTGATCCTGCCCTGGATATGCGGACCGAAGCGCGCGAAGGAGCTGTTGCTGACCGGTAATGACCGGGTCAGTTCCGAACAGGCAGAAGCCTGGGGGCTGGTCAATTACGTGGTGGCGCCAGCGGAACTGCTCGAAAAGGCGATGGAAATGGGCCGTGAAATCGCCCGCAACGACTCACTGGCGGTACGCTTGACCAAGCAGGCCATCAACACCGCTTATGAAATACCAGGCATGCGCAAAGCCCTAGAGCATGCCCTGGAACTGGACGTGATTGTCGAGAGTACGGCAACTGAAGAATCACGGCGGTTCAACGAAATACTGGAAAACGAGGGTGCGAAAGCCGCCATTGCATCGCGCGACTCCTAGCCCGGCTAAAATTCCACCAAAAAGACAGGCAATTTAAAACAGGCAATAATCACCATGGCATCTCAAACAGTGCAGCGGGAACTGAGCCGCTACCTAGAGCAACACCCGGAAACACGCTTCCTCGAACCACTGATGCCTGACATCAACGGCATTCTTCGCGGCAAACGTCTGGGCGTTGACGACTTTGACAAGGCCTTCGGTAATGGCCTGAATTTCTGCGGGGCGGCAACGCTGATGGACAGCAAGGGCAACACTTTCGATTCTATTCCATACGGCAACAACGATGGTGATCCGGACGTTTTGGCGCTGGCAGTGCCCGGTTCACTGGCGCCGGTTCCCTGGCTCAAAACGCCGACCGGACAGTTTCTGCTCGAGATGGTCGAGCTCGATGGAAGCCCTTACCCATGGGACCCGAGAAACGTCCTGCGCCAGGCCATGCAACCCCTCTACGACCTGGGACTGCAACCGGTACTGGCCACCGAGCTGGAATTCTACCTGGTTGTACATGATGGTGAGAAATTCATTCCCAGGGTCCCCAGGATTCCTGGCTCTGACCTGCCGCAGGGTGGCGCCCAGTTTGCCATGATGGAAGACCTGTACGACGTGGATGAGTTTATCAACGACCTGCTCAACATCTGCGGCGAGCAGAATATCCCGGCCAGTACGGCACTTTCGGAATACGCCCCGGGGCAATTCGAAGTGAACCTGCACCACGTTGACGACCCGGTTCTGGCTTGTGACCACGCCGTGCTGTTGAAACGGGCGGTCAAAGCTGCGGCGCGCAAAAATGATTTGGCGGCTACGTTCATGGCCAAGCCTTTCGCCGACACATCCGGCAGTGGTCTGCACATTCATGTCAGCATGCCGGATGATGACGGTAACAACATCTTCGCCGGAACGAGTAGCGATGGGGAATTTTCCAACAAGCTCCGCCATGCCATCGGTGGCCTGGGGGAACTGATGGCCCAGTGCATGGCCATATTCGCACCCAACGCAAACTCCTACCGTCGTTTTGCGCCCAATGCCTACGTGCCATCAACGCCCAGTTGGGGGCCGAATCACCGTGACGTGGCCCTGAGAATTCCCTTGTCGTCAGCCGCCAACACCCGTGTCGAGGTCCGGGTGGCGGGGGCCGACTCGAACCCCTATCTGGTTGTCGCCTCGATTTTGGCGGGCATTCATCATGGCATCACGCATCAATCTGATCCGGGCAAAATGGTGCAACAAGGTGAACTGATTGAACCTGTGGTGACGCTGCCCGTGCGCTGGCCCACGGCACTGGATACGTTTGACGCCGGGACGATATTGCCAGGCTACCTGGGCGAGGAATACCACAAGCTGTTTTCACGTTGCCGGCGTGAGGAAGAAGGGAACTTCAACGCAGAAATCCCGGCCAAGGACTACGAGTGGTATCTGCGGGCGGTATAGTAAAATGAAATTGAACCAGGACCAGACACATCTCATTGCCAGCCCATCGACCGGTGTATTCTGCCGGGGGGACCGTGCAGCCTCCGCTGTAAGTGGCAGCCAGAGCCAGGAGTTCCAAACCGCCCTGGAAGCACTCTCTGCCGGTTTCAGGCCATGCAGTGAATGCAAACCACTGCATTCAAGCGCACGAGACCCGTCGTGGCTGGAAGCACTGATGGGCGCTGTCGAAGCAGACCCCGCCAGGCGCTGGTTTGACAGTGACCTCGAAGCGATGGAGATGGAAGCCGCTGCCGTCAGGAGGTGGTTCATTGCCAATCATGGGCTGACCTTTCACGCCTATACACGCTTGAGACGCATGGGCCTGGCATTGCAACAAATTCAGCATGGCGCAGCCGTAAGGCAAACGGTTCTCGCGCATGGTTATGAATCAGAAAGCAGCTTTCGGGAAGCCTTTTCCCTGGTGTTTGGCAACCCGCCATCAGCCGTGGAT
>JADFKH010000191.1 GCA_022565025.1 Pseudomonadota bacterium | reverse complement strand
TAAACGCAGTCATTCCCATGGTGTCGATATAGGACAACACTCCACCGGTGTAGCTGGGAAATCCCCAACCCAGGATTGAAACCAGGTCGGCTTCAACCGGGTCGGTCAGACCATGTTCCCAACTGTCGGCAGCTGCCAGCGCTTGTGCACACAGTAACCGTTGCTTCACCCGATCAACATCCACCCGCTCTTGATTCGAAGGATAATGATCTGCATTTTCGTTCGCAAGTTCGAGCGGCCCGCTGCGCATACCCACCGCGTGGGCTGCATTTTCTATCAATGCGGGACTGATTCCTTCGGCTGCCATTTGGCGTCCCTGGTTGATGTAAGCCTCCTCGCAACGCTGCTTCAGTTGCCGCGCGCTTGCTGCAGACATGATCTGATCACGCGTGGTTTTGCCCCGGTTCAAAAACAAGGTCCGAATCATATTGCGCGCGACCGGATCGCGGGTGAGTGCAGAGAATTCCCGGGTCTCGATTTTCAGCGCGGCGTCCATTGACGAGACCGTCGTGCCGTTGAAAAGACATCTCAATGCGGCGATAGGCGCCGGATAATTATGCCTGTGCTCAGCGCTGACCTTGGCTGTCAACTGCTGGAACAGGCGCCCGACACTCATGTTATTGAGGCCGGACCCACCTGGAACCTTGAAACCTTTCCGGTCCCATGGTTGTTGCGCACCCTTCGCTGCCAGGACCCATTTCTCGGCCTCAGTCAGCAGATCACACTCCGCTACCACCCGATCGACCACCCCCAGTTCAAGCGCCTCAGCGGGGCTCATGGTGCGGCCGGACAAAATCAGGTCCGCTGCGCCCTTGAGGCCGATAAGCCTGGGCAGGCGTTGAGTGCCACCACCAGCCGGCAACAGGCCAAGCGTGACTTCCGGTAGTCCCAGCCGGATTTTCGGATGATCGATGACGACCCGGTAGTGACCGGCCAGCGCCAATTCCAGGCCACCGCCCAGCGCGTTGCCGTTAATCGCGACCGCCACCGGTTTACCGCAGGTCTCCAGCTTTCTGAGTGACTCGGTGTAAGTCCGCGACTGTTCATAGGCCTCCGAGGGCGTACGCTGCATATCGTAATAGCGGACGATCCGCTTGAGATCACCACCGGCCATGAACGATGATTTACCGGAATGAATGACCGCGCCCACGGCTGCCTCGTCCCCGGCCAGGTAATCAGCCACGTCCCCCAGGGCTCGGTGCAGTTCCGGCGTGAGTACATTAACCGGTCGATCCTTAACATCGATGGTAATGAAGGCGACACCGTTGTCCGCACGCTGGTAGTTCAGGCAGTCGAAGGAGATTGGATCCGGCATTATTATTTCTTGAGTTCCCGTCGCTCAGATACGCTCGATGATGGTGGCCGTGCCCATACCAGCGCCCACACAGAGGTTGACCAGCCCGGTACCCAGGCCCCGGCGCTCCATTTCGTCCAGCAGAGTTCCCAGGATCATCACCCCGGTCGCACCGATCGGGTGGCCCATAGCAATGGCGCCGCCATTGACGTTGATTTGATCGTGGGGGATATCCATTTCATCCATGAACAGCAACACCACCGCGGCAAAGGCTTCATTGAGCTCGAACAGGTCGATGTCTGATTTCTTCATACCGGCCTTGTCCAGCGCCCGTTGCGCAGAGGGGGTAGGTCCGGTCAGCATCAGCGTTGGATCGGTGCCCACCGATGCACAAGAGCGGATTCGGGCGCGGGGTTTCAACCCGAGCTTTTCTCCCATCGCGGCGGAACCGATCAGGGCGCCGCCGGCACCGTCCACGATGCCGCTGGAGTTGCCCGCGGTGTGGATGTGCTCGATTCTTTCCACCTCGGGAAATTTCAGGATGGCCTGCTGATCGAAGCCCATGTCGCCGAGGGCGGTGAAAGCCGCTGGCAGTTTCGCCAGTGTTTCCATGGTCGTTCCCGGGCGTATCGCCTCATCGCGTTCCAGCAATGGCATGCCGATCGAATCGACCACCGGCACCACCGACTTCCCGAAATAACCCTTATCCCACGCCTGGGCTGCTCGACGCTGGCTTTCGACTGCGTAGGAGTCGACATCGTCGCGGGAAAATCCATGCAGCACCGCGATCAGGTCGGCCGAAATACCTTGTGGAACGAAGTAGATCTTGTAAGCCAGAGTCGGATCGGATGACCAGGCGCCGCCGGAGGAACCGAGCGGTATCCGCGACATGCTCTCGACCCCGCAGCCGATCACGAGGTCGCACTGACCGGAAATAACCTTTGCAGCCGCCAGGTTGACCGCTTCCAACCCCGACGAGCAGAAGCGGTGTATTTGTTGCCCCGGAGTGGTGGGAGAATAATTCGCGGCAAGGCAGGCGCTGCGACCGATTGCACTGCCTTGCTCGCCAATGGGTGAACCACAACCGGCAATCACGTCCTCGACCAGTGAGGTGTCCAGCTCATTGCGATCCCTGAGGTTGATCAGTACCTGCGCCAGCAGATCGACCGGTGAAACCGTGTGCAGTCCGCCGTCAGGACGCCCCTTGCCTCTGGGCGTTCTCAGGTGATCGTAGATGTACGCTTCAGCCATTGACGGTAACTGTTTTAAACCCGTGAGTGTTCAGTGCCTGCATGAAACTAGTGATTCCTGGTTTGAAAAATTACGCTGGCTGTTATTGGCAGAGGGATAGGATATTATACATTTTGTATTTAATTCAAAAACTATTATTTCTATGGAATTACAAAATAGAGTGACTGTCGTTACGGGCGGCGCTTCGGGACTGGGGCGGGCTACTGTCGAGAGATTCGCCAAACAGGGCTCCAGCGTCGCCATTTTCGACCTGAGTGAAGAATCTGGAAACGCATTGAGCCAAGACCTGGGCAGCAAAGTGATGTACTGCCAAGTGGATGTTTCTGATGACGACTCGGTGAGAAGGGGTATTGATGCCGTGATGGAAAAATTTGGCGCCATTCACATCTGTGTAAACTGTGCCGGTCGGGGCGGTGGCGCAACCAAAACCGTGGGCAGAAAGGGGGCTTTCCCGATGGACTTGTTCCGGGAAGTCATCAATATCAACCTGGTCGGCACCTTCAGTGTTTTAAGCCAGGCAGCGGAAAAAATGGCCACCAACGAAGCGGATGAAAACGGTGAACGCGGCGTGATCATCAATACGGCATCCATTGCAGCCTACGAGGGTCAAAAAGGCCAGGTGGCCTATGCAGCCAGCAAGGGGGGCTTGATTAGCATCACCCTGCCCATCGCCCGCGATTTGGCTTTCTATGGCATCCGCATTGTCACCATAGCGCCAGGACTGTTCGAAACACCCATTCTCAAAGGTTTGTCAGCGGAAGTGAAAGAGAGCCTGGCCAAAGATATTCCCAATCCTTCGCGCCTGGGGGACGTTACAGAATTCGCGGCGCTGGCCGAACACATTGTGCACAACAGGTATATCAATGGCGAAACCATTCGCCTCGACGCCGCGCTGCGTATGTAATCCGGGCCAACGCCTGGCGAGAAAACCCTCGCCGGGTGGAATGAATAGTGAGGTGCGGTAATGGATTTCGAGCTGAGTGAAGAGGTTGAGCTGTTTCGTGATTCGGTGCACAAATGGGTCAATCAGGAGTGCCCAAAGGACTGGTGCCGTGAACTGGAGCGCAAAGAGCATGTATATCCACAGGAGCTGTGGGACAAGCTGACGGAAGCTGGTTTTCACGGCGTGGGTATAGCCGAAGAGTACGGCGGCCTCGGCGGAGATATCGTTATCCAGGCCACCTTCATGCGTGAATTTGCCCGTAATGCGGCCGGTTTGGGATGGATATGGGGGATCACATCGTTTTCCGGGGCCAAGTCGATCGGTTTTTATGGTACTGAGGAACAAAAACGCCGCTTCCTGCCAAAAATGGCTGCCGGTGAGCTGAAAACAGCGATCAGTTTCACCGAAGCCGGCGGCGGCACCGACCTGCTGGGGGGCATGAAGACCAGCGCTGAGAAAGTGGCTGGCGGTTGGGTCATCAACGGGGAAAAGATCTGGAGCACCACGGCCGATACCGCGGATTACCTGCTGTTGATCGCCCGCAGCGACAAGAACGTGCAAAGAAGAACCGATGGTGTATCGCTCTTTTTCGTACCGCGCGAGAGCGAGGGGATAACCACCACGCCGCTCCCCAAACTGGGCATGAGGGCGCTCAGTTCCTGTACCGTCAACCTAGACAACGTCTTTGTACCGGACGATCTGCTGCTGGGCGAGGAAGGTAAGGCCTGGAAGGATACGACGAAAACGCTGAACAACGAACGCATCATGATGTCCGCGATGTGCCTGGGCATGATCGATGGCGTGCTGGAGGATGCGATCGAGTACATGAACCAGCGGCGCGCCTTCGGCAAGCTCATCGGCGAGTTCCAGACTTTGCAGCACTACATCGCTAAAATTGCCATGTTCCAGAAACAGACCGAGTTGATGCTCTACAACACCGCCTGGCTGCAGTCCCAGGGACGGCCCTGTGCGATGGAAGCGGCGATGACCAAGACCATTGCTTCGGAGTATGCCTGCAAGGCCGCCGACATGGGCATCTCGATCCTGGGCGGCATGGGCTATTCAGCGGAAACCGACATGCAACGCTACTGGCGCGACGCACGCTTGCTGCGAATTGGTCCAGTCAGCAACGAAATGGCCCAAAACATGATCGCCGAAGGCCTCGGCCTGCCCCGCTCATTTTAAAGGATCGATTGGGTGGCAGACCAGGATTCCTTCGTGCAATATGCGGGCTAGCGATGGATTCACATTTAATTGAAGTAACGACCCTGGGTGACCTGTTATTGCGTGCGGCGAACCAATGGCCTGACCACGAGGCATTGGTATTTCCAAGCGAGCGCCTGACTTACGCACAGCTTGCCGAGCGGGCGAAGGAGCAAGCGTGTGCGCTCCAGGGAATGGGGATTCAGCCGGGCGACCATGTCGGCATTCTTGCTCCTAATCTCGTCGAGGTAGTGGAAGTGCTCTTTGGCATTGTCTTGAGCGGCGCGGTGGCCGTACTGGTTAACGCACGATACAAGACCACCGAATTGGCCTATGTGATTGAGAATGCCGACCTCAAAGCCCTGTTTACCACCCAACGCATTGCCGACCATGTGAGCTTTGTCGAACTGCTGCAAGCCACGGGCGAAGGTTGACGGGGCCTGCCCTCTCCGCAAGAGAGGATCGTGTGGCTCCATGAGTCTGATCCCCACCCGCCGATAGTCAATGTATTCCCGATCATCACCCCGCAGGGAACCTGGAGTCATTGCGTCCGTGTTCAGACTCATGGTGATACCTCCTTAGAGATCAAATACCCACGCCGCGAATCACCGTACTCTAGCTACTACCTAGAGCAAGCCCAGGTGATGACGAGACTCAAGAACTCGCATCATTGTCTTTCCAGGAACGGTTAGCCCAGGCCACACTCTTCTCGGGCTTCTGTCAAGTTCGGCACGACTAGGCTAGCAGCCTCGTGCTGGTCAGGTTGCGCGTCCAAGAATTTCCCTATTCCGCAGTGCCCTCATTCGCGAAGGATGCATT
>JADFKH010000190.1 GCA_022565025.1 Pseudomonadota bacterium | reverse complement strand
CGGACACGATCAATCAGTTCCGGTCCATTGTCAAAACGATAGACCAGGCTGGCAACACCCTGCATGGGGTTAAAGTCGCAGCGGGTGAATTGAAACCACTGCGCCTGGCGGGGATCAGGGACTGCCGGATCAGCTATATTTTTATTCATAAGCAGCCCGAATCCGTTGCCAGCTGTCACCACCGTTTAAATCATTGCGGAAACGTTACCTGATTTGAGCATGGCGTGTATAGCCGATTTCAAGCCGAACCGTAAATTTTCATTCCACTGCCACTATTTAGCCCCTTTGCAGAGTAAAAAAACGGCGCCACTGGGGGCGCCGTTAAAGAGGAGGGTTGTCTAAACCAAACTGACTTCCCTTAGGAGAGTTAAAACGAATAAATTCGCAACTGCCATTTACGACAGCAACGGGCCTGGCCAAGTTCCCCAGAATATGAAATTTGTGTAAAGATTTATCGAATTCTCGTCTGCGGTCTGTGCCTTGTCTTGGCTCATCTGCCTAGCTCTGAACATGGTAATATCACCTTCGAAGGAGTACTTAGATGTTCGTCTTACACCTATTCAGGAACACCGTATGCCCAACTATCGCACCGAAGATATCCGCAACATCACCCTGGTTGGACATACCGGATCAGGTAAGACAACACTGGTGGAAGCACTGCTGGTCAAGTCAGGAAAAATAGGTGAAGCGGGTACCATTGAACGTGGCACCACCACCACCGATCACGACCCGCTGGAGAAAGAATTCCAGCACTCACTGGACTCCGCCATTGCCAGTTTTGACTTTGACGGCATTCATGTAAATTTGATCGACACAGCGGGATTCCCGGATTTCCGCGGCCCAACCCTGACGGCCATGGCTGCCACCGAAACCACCGCGGTGGTGATCAACGCGCACAACGGAATTGAACTCTCGACCCTCCGCCTGATGCGTCGCGCCAAGCGCCGCCGCCTGTGCCGCATTATCGTGATTTCCAAGATCGACCAACCCGGCATTGATCTGACCCAGCTGGTAAAGGACATACGCACAGAATTCGGACCCGAATGCCTGCCGATCAACCTGCCGGTGGACAACTTCAGCGCCGTGAAGGATTGTTTCTTCAGCACCGAAGGTGAAACCGATATCTTCTCCCTGGCCGAAGCCCACGAGGCCATCATCGACCAGGTGGTGGAAGTGAACGAAGACCTGATGGAAAAATACTTGGAGGGTGAAAAACTGAGCAGGGATGATCTTCACAATGCATTTGAACAAGCGTTGCGCGAAGGCCACCTGGTGCCCATCTGTTTCACTTCCGCCACCACCGGAGCGGGCCTCAACGAATTCCTCAGGCTGAGTAAGCGGCTCCTGCCCAATCCGACCGAAGGCAACCCGCCACTGATCCTGAAAGGTGAAGGGGAAGCATCAGAAGAAGTCGACGTGAAACCCGACCCCAGCGGCCACGTCATCGCCCATGTATTCAAGATCAGTAATGATCCATTCGTCGGCAAGCTCAGTATTTTCAGGATTTATCAGGGCACGGTCCGGCCGGATAGCCAGATGTTCATTGGCGATGGCCGCAAACCGTTCAAAGTAGGCCACCTGTTCAAGGTCCAGGGTGGCAAGCACGAGGAAGTCGATGCCGGTATCCCGGGCGACATCTGCGCCGTGGCCAAGGTGGAAGATATCCACTATGACGCGATCCTGCATGATTCGCACGCAGAGGATAACTTTCATTTCAAGCCACTGGATTTTCCCAAGCCGATGTATGGCCTGGCGATCCAGCCCAAGACTCGCGGGCAGGAACAGAAGCTGGCGCAATCCATTTCCCGGCTGACCGAGGAAGACCCTTGCTTCGTAGTCGAGCACAATCAGGAACTCAACGAAACAATCATCCGTGGCCTGGGTGAACTGCACATGCGCGTGATGCTCCAGCGCATCACCAGCCGCTACCATGTGGAAGTGGAAACACGCACTCCACGTATCGCTTATCGTGAAACCGTGACCCGTTCCGCCGAGGGCCACTACCGGCATAAAAAGCAGACCGGTGGGGCTGGCCAGTTCGGCGAAGTGTTCCTGCGGCTTCGTCCGTTGGCACGCGGCGATGGTTTTAAATTCATCAACAAGGTTGTTGGCGGCGCCATACCGACCAACCTGATTCCCGCGGTTGAAAAAGGCATTCGCCAAATCATCATTGAAGGCGCCATCGCCGGTTACCAGATGCAGGACATGGAGGTCACCGTTTACGACGGTAAGTTCCACCCGGTCGACTCCAAGGAAATCGCATTCGTGATTGCCGGGAGGAATGCCTTCCTGGACGCCATCCGTAACGCCGGCCCCCAGATCCTGGAACCCATCGTCAGCGTGGACGTCACCGTTTCCGATGCCGACATGGGTGATGTTACCGGCAACCTGGCCGGCAGGCGCGCGCGCATCAGCGGCACCGAAAATCTCAGCGGCAACCAGGTGACGATCAAAGCGGATATGCCGCTAAGTTCCCTCAGCGACTACCACACGGATCTCAAATCCATGACCCAGGGCCAGGGCAGCTACACCATGGAGTTCAGCCATTACGACCCAGTACCACACACGGTGCAACGGGAACTGGAGAAGGCGCACGCGCCCAAAGAAGCGAGCTGATTTTATTCAGCCATGCAGTAATCAGACCAGGACGCCAGCGCCATTGCAGCCCCGATGATTACTGCAGGACTTTCAGCTGATATCTTTGCCGGCAGGGAAACGGTCCTTCGATGAACCAGTGTGCATGATTCCCCTGGCCCAGGGCCGAAACCTGGCTCCCCCGGGTCTCAAAGTCACCGTGCCAGCAGACATTACCCCGGTGATCCCGCAGGATGGACTTGGCGGTTTCCACGGTGAATTTACCCTCATTGCGCCGGCAAAGCTGCCTGACACGCCCTTCCCGGGACAGGGGTGAAAGAGCGCCCCCGGCCTCCGCCCCGGAAAACAAGCGGGCGAAATCAAATTCCGGCCCCAGCGCAAGCTGTTCCGCAGCCTCTGTCGCCTCATCCCCAGAAGGGGCCAGGACACGGTCAAGCTCCGGATGCCGCAGATCGCCCTTGCCATGGATGCTGAGGCTGTTGGATATGGAGCGGGTACCACCGGTAATTTTCTCGGCTACCCAGTAACGCCCTGCGGTCTCCAGCACCCAGGCCTCATTCTGATCCGCAATCAGGTAGGAGTTGTGATAGTTGAAGGCAAAGTGCTCGGCGCAGTTTCCGCCCTGGCCGTATTCCTCCATCAAGTCAACGATCACCCGCAAAGCAGCCAGGGCCGTTGCCCCCCGCTCCAGCCCCAGGCGCACCAGGTCCATACCCAGCAGCCCGGTTTCTGCATAAGGCTCCGTGGTCCAGACGGCTTCATTGCCAATCACCACACCGTGTTCGTTAGCTCCCATCTCGGCGCCCCACATCCAGTGCGGCTTGGAAAGAATGACCGCCAGTGTCTGCCTGATCTGGGGGATTTGCAGGTAGGTGCACTGCACCGTGTCGCCCGCAGCGTGCTGCTGCGCCGGCAAGGTCACCACGTCCTGGACCTCACCGCTGGGGCGGTCACTGTTTTTACCGAAGATCAGTTCCCCGCCCAGGGTCGCATCGGGCAAGGCTACAAACGTATCGCACACATCGGTCTCATGGGTTGAGGGCCTACAGCCAGTGTGCCCAATATTACATGCAAATTGTATCCGGCGTACCCCTGGTTCAGCCGCAGTTCAGTCACCCTGGGTTATAGTATGGCTAAGATGGAAGAGTAGGAAGGGCCAGATATGTTTAAGTCATTGCACAACAAGCAGTTTTTTCCACTGGCAGTACTGTCGGCGGCATTATATTCAATGACACTGGCAGCAGCGCTGGTTGGCGACCAGCCGGGAGACAATGGAGAGCCCAATCACGGCGTGTTTGGCACAAGCGGTGACGAAGCCATGACTGGAGTGGGCCCCGGGCAGGTCAAACCGTTCAGCACCGAGGAGCTGGAAGACCTGGTGGCGCCGGTCGCTCTTTACCCCGACGAGTTGCTGGCCATCGTTCTTCCGGCCACCGCATACCCCCTGCAAATAGTGCTCGCCGCCCGCTTTCTGGAACAGCTGGAAAAAGACGACTCGTTGCAGCCCGATGAGGCTTGGGACGAGTCGGTAGTCGCCCTGCTCAACTATCCCGAAGTGATCGATTTGCTGAACAACGACCTGGAGTGGACCTGGCAACTGGGCGAAGCCGTATTGAACCAGGAAACGGAGGTCATCGAAGCAGTCGAGGCTTTCCGTGACCGGGCGGTACTGGCGGGCAATCTTAAAACAGACGAACACCAGATCGTCAACAACCAAGACGGCACGATTGAAATCACACCGGCTGATCCGGAAGTGATTTACGTTCCCTATTACGAGCCGGAGCGGGTCGTTGTCTATCAACCCTACCCGGTTTATTACTATTATCCAGAACCCTATCCGGTCTATTACTACCCGTACCCGGTGGGTCACCACTTTAGCTCCGGTTTCTTCTGGGGCATCACCACGGCCTATACGATTGGCTGGCACTCGCATCACCTGAACGTGCACCGGTGGGATTATTACAGCCACCCGTATTATGGGCACAACTACTTTCACAGCAATCATTATTACCACGGGTGGTCCCATCACGACTCAGGACACCGGCAAGCGCGAAATGGTCAGCACCATGGCGGGCACGATGGCGATCGTTGGCAGCCAGGCGGCCGTCACGGCGCCAGGCCCGGTTACCGTGGCCCGAACAACGACCACCTTGGAGATAATAACGTGGTCGCGGCATCCGTTGGCTCGAGATTCCAACAAGCAAACACATTCAAACCGCGCCCTGGATTCCAGGGGAACATAATCGGCGCCACCAATACACGTTCCGGCGATGCAGTTGGGAGAACGGGTGACAGATACTCCGCGATGGCACGTGATGCCACAAGAACCACTCAGCGCGACATAAGCCAGTCGTCCGGCAAAGTCAGGCGGAACCGTCTGGATTGGGCAAAGGATCGACCTAACATCAGCCTCGAGCCGGTCGCTCAGAACAAGTCGAGCGCTAATCGCGTCAACCCAATTGCCAAATCGCAAGGCAGAATCAACCAACGGACCGTGCCCTCGAATCAAGGCCGTTACGTGAGTCGGTCTGACCGCAGCCACGTTGTTCGTACCAGCCGGCCGGACCCGGTGGCAAGCAATCGGTCGAGCGTAAGGGTTGTAAATACCCTCGCATATTCGAGCGTTAAGGTCGCGAATGCCAGACCTTCACCTCTGCCAAGACAGTCCCAGCGGCCCGTCAGTCGGTCGACAGCAAACCGACCAGCTCCAGCTGCCAGCAAACCATCACCGCCGCCCAGATCCGAGCGTGGAAGAAGCACATCGAAAGGCAGCCGTGGACAAGGCCACGCCAGGAGGCCGTGAAAGCAGAACCCGTATTCAAACACTTGGCTTGAAACCCTGCTCGACGCCCCGCGTTCGAAGCAATGCCAGCAAGTCCCAGCCGCCTGGTTCACTGATAAACCAGGTCGGGTGGGAAGGATCAATCAGACGACGTTCA
>JADFKH010000189.1 GCA_022565025.1 Pseudomonadota bacterium | reverse complement strand
CCAGCCTGTATGTGACCGGCAAAGAATCGTTTGCATCGGCTGACGCCAGCCTCAAGGACATCATTGGCGCGGCTGATTCCTACAAGTCATTGATGTGGGGTTCTCTGCTCGGAATGGTTACCGCCGTCGCCCTGACCCTGGCTCAGCGGATCATGACCTTGGAAGAAGTGGTTAACTCCTGGTACAAGGGAATGCGGACGATGATCTATGCCATGATCATCCTGGTTCTGGCATGGGCGCTGGGCGGGATCACCGACATACTGGAGACGGCAAATTTCCTGGTTTCCATCCTGGGCGACGCGTTGCCCGTGGAATTACTCCCTGCGCTGGTGTTCATCCTGGCGGCCGGTACTGCGTTTGCCACCGGTTCCAGCTGGGGGGCGATGGGCATCCTGGTGCCCCTGATCATTCCCCTGACCTGGGCCGTGATGAAAGCCAGCGGCATGTCCGGGCCCGAAGACATGCACCTGCTTTATTCATCCATTGCCGCGGTGCTCGGCGGCAGTGTGTGGGGCGACCACTGCTCACCCATTTCCGACACGACCATCCTGTCTTCAATGGCGTCCGGTTGTGACCATATCGAACACGTTCGCACCCAAATGCCCTATGCCCTGTTGGTCGGTTTTATTGCGATTGCCACCGGCTCCATACCGGTCGCTTACGGCATGCCCTGGTGGATCGGCCTGGTCGTGGGCGCAGGACTGCTTTACCTGATACTTCACCTGCGAGGTGAATCAGTAAACATTTCATCGAATTGAGCATCAGCCCTTTCAAGGCACGGTTTAACCCCGATTCCGGCCAGGTGGCAAGCTGGAGTGGACTGCACGGCAGTTCGCTCGCCCTGGCCCTGCTCAGTGCGGCCCGCGCGCATCGTGGAATTACGCTGGTGGTTGCTCGTTCCTCTCACCAGTCGCAGCTACTGGCCCGGGACCTTCAATTATTATCTGTCAGTCCCTTGCCCGTGCTGCAGTTCCCTGATCACGAAACCCTGCCTTATGACTTGTTTTCTCCGCACCCGGACATCATATCGCAACGGCTGAAGACGCTGGCGTCGCTCGCTTCCTTGCAACAGGGCATCGTGCTGGTGCCGGTTTCATCACTGGCGCAGCGATTGCCGCCTGCGCAGTACATCCTGCAACGCAGTTTCGACCTTGTTATCGGGCAGACACTGGTCATGGATGAGTTCCGCCAGCGTCTGTTGAATGCAGGGTACCAGGCTTCAGAGCAGGTTTACCAAGCGGGTCAGTACGCAATTCGCGGGTCCGTGCTGGACCTGTTTCCGGCGGGCAGTTCCCTGCCCTACCGGCTGGACCTGTTTGACGAAGAAATCGACAGCATACGCAAATTCGACCCGGAAACGCAACGATCCACCGGCAAAGTCGAACGGATCGCCTTGCTTCCAGCGCGAGAGTATCCCTGCGATGAAACCGCCCTGGATGACTTCAGGCGCGCCTTCAGATATCGCTTTGATGTCGATACGCGCCGCGTCACGTTTTACCAGGACTTGCGTTCAGGCATTCACCCACAGGGCCTGGAGCAATATCTGCCCCTGTTTTACGAGGAAACATCGTGCCTGCTTGATTATCTGCCCGGGCCGCCTCAACTGGTTCTACAGGATGAAGTGTTCAGGGTTGCGCAAGACCAGGCCCGCAGAACCCGTGAGCGCTGGGAACAGCGTCGGTATGACATCGAACGACCCGTGCTGGATCCCGAAGAACTGTTTTTCATGCCGGAACAGCTCCGCCAACGCCTCGAAACCTTCAGCACGGTCCATTGGGTTGATCCAGGCAACTCGAGACGTTCCACTCCCGCATTCATCAGCGCGCCTGCGCCGGATGTTCACATTCATGAACGGGGCAAATCAGCAGCCTCTGACCTGGTCGAGTTCACGGAATCGTTCAGCGGGAGAATCCTGTTTGCCGCCGATACACCGGGCCGCCGCGAAGTACTCAGGTCGACTCTGGCGGCATTCGGGATCAAGCCGCGCCAGTTTGAATCCTACGCGGATTTCAATGGTGAGGGTGCTCAACTGGGGCTGGCCGTACTCCCCATTGATGAAGGCTTCGTCATCCCGGGTGAACTGGCGCTCATTACGGAATCCCAGCTTTTCGGTGGACGGTCCCGTCCCCGGGCGCAACGCACGGTGTCCGAACGCGATCCGGAAACCATCATACGCAACTTGAACGACCTGACCGCTGGCGCGCCGGTCGTTCATGAGGACCATGGCGTTGGTCGCTATCTGGGGCTGGAGACACTGGAAATCGACCAGCGTCGCGCCGAATTTCTGATGCTGGAATATGCCGGAGGCGACAAGCTGTACGTACCGGTTACCTCTCTTCACCTGGTCAGCCGCTACACCGGGAGTGACCCCGATACAGCGCCTTTGCATCGCCTCGGCAGCCAGCAGTGGGAAAAAGCTCGCCGCAAGGCCGCCAAACAGGTTCGGGACGTGGCCGTGGAACTGCTCGACCTGTATTCCAGGCGCCAGGCAAGGAAAGGGTTTTCCTTCCCACTCGATGAAAAACTCTATGCCGAGTTTGTATCCGGTTTTCCATACGAAGAAACCCCGGATCAACAAAAGGCCATCGACACGGTCGTCAGCGACCTGGTCTCCGATCTGCCGATGGACCGGGTTGTCTGTGGCGACGTGGGATTCGGCAAGACTGAGGTCGCCTTACGGGCCGCATTCATCGCGGTTCAGGCCGGCCGCCAGGTCGCCTTGCTGGTGCCGACCACCCTGCTGGCCCAACAGCATCATGCAACCTTTACCGACCGTCTGGCGGACTGGCCGGTCACGGTAGAATTGCTCTCCCGCTTCCGCACGACAAAGCAGTCAAAAGAAGTGCTTGAACGACTCGCTAACGGCCGGGTGGACATCGTGATCGGAACCCATCGCCTGCTCCAGAAGGACATCCGCTTCAAGAATCTTGGCCTGGTGATCATCGACGAGGAACAACGCTTCGGTGTACGGCAAAAGGAACGCCTCAAGCAACTGCGCACCGAAGTGGACCTGCTCACCCTGACCGCGACACCCATTCCACGCACGCTGAACATGGCCCTGTCCGGCATCCGCGACCTGTCGATTATTGCCACGCCACCGGCCCGGCGCATGGCGATCAAGACGCTGATTTTGGAGTGGGACAAGGCTGTGATCCGCGAAGCCCTGCACCGGGAGATCCAGCGTGGCGGACAGGTGTTTTTCGTGCACAACGAGGTTCGCTCAATTGAGCGTATCGCCCGTGAAGTACAGGAACTGGCGCCGGATGCCCGCTTGGCCATTGCGCACGGTCAGATGCCGGAACGCCAACTGGAAACGGTCATGCTGGATTTTTATCGCCAGCGATTCAATATCCTGGTCTGCACCACAATCATAGAAAGTGGCATCGATGTTCCGACCGCAAATACCATCGTGATCAACCGCGCGGATCGCTTCGGCCTGGCCCAGCTACACCAGCTGCGTGGACGCGTTGGTCGTTCACACCACCGCGCCTACGCCTACCTGATCATCCCGGACAGGCGCAGCATGACCGCGGACGCACGTAAACGCCTGGAAGCAATCGCCTTGCTCGAAGAACTGGGCGCCGGCTTTACCCTGGCGACCCATGACCTGGAAATTCGCGGTGCCGGCGAGTTGCTTGGCGCCGAACAAAGCGGTCAGATCAACCAGGTCGGTTTCAGCCTGTACAGCGACATGCTGGCTCGCGCGGTAGAAGCCCTGCGCAAAGGCGAAGATCCCGACCTCGACCAGCCGGTACAGCGCGGCATTGACATTGAACTCCACATTCCAGCCCTGATTCCTGCTACCTACCTCGGGGATGTCCAGTCCCGCCTGACTCTTTATAAGCGCATTGCAAGTGCCCGGGACAGCGCAGCATTGAGGGAACTGCAAGTAGAAATGATTGATCGTTTCGGTCTTCTTCCCAATCCGATAAAGAACCTCTTCAAAATTGCAGGCCTGCGACAGATTGCGGAACGTGTCGGCATCACCCTTCTGGATTTTGGCCCTCAGGGCGGACGTTTGGAATTCGCGGAAAATACCCACGCCAGGCCCGAAGCACTCATTCAGCTTATCCAGGAACAAAGCCTGGACTACCGTATGGATGGCCCACAGAAGCTGCGAATCCTGTTGCAGGAGGAATCAGATAACAAAAGACTGCTGGCGGCAAAACAGTTACTGACCCAGCTAGCCCCGAATCAATGTCCTGGTAAATAGCGGGAAATGATCCTGTTTATTGTGATCAAGCAGTCCAGCGCATAAACTCTCAGCAATTACCCCGGTCAGGGGCCCGATCGGTCAGTGTGTAAGCCCGCAGTTTATTTTTTCAATTTAAAAATATTAAATATTTATTTTACAATGATTTACAGAATATTTGTCATTGGTATTTTAATTTTTATTACGGCACCGGGAATGGCTGGGGAAAAGCGTTACCGAGTCGAAATTCTTGTACTCTCCCTGTTACAGCATGAAGCAGTACCATCGGATGCTGAATGGTTACGTGATTTTTCAAGCTCCCTGGATTTTCTAAAGGTTGAAGATGGCGAAGGCACCCAAGATGACGAATTATTCGACGACGATGAATTATACGCCGATGAAGACCAGCCGGAGGAGCCCTGGGCTGATGTAATTTTCGTGGAGAGCATGAGTGATGTAATGCTCGAGGCATGGCGGCGCTTGAGGCTGAGCGCCCTATTTCGACCAGAGCAATACCTGTCATGGGAGCAAAGCGCCGACGAACCCTTCCCCTCGCTCAGAATCCATGATCTGGAAGTGATCCAGATGGATGATCCTTACGCCGATTTACGCGGGACTGATGCAGTTAAGGCAGAAGAAGAGGACAAAACTGTCGTTTTTACCGACCGGGGCAACAAACTGCCAGGGGACTCCTTAGAACAAGCCGCCGAGGAATCCGCTGAGGAGCCTGAACTGCCTGAGCCAACACTCTTTTACCGGATCGACGGTACGGTGATGCTCAGGAGATTGCGATTTCTTCACCTGGACCTCGACCTGGAACTGCGCCAGGCGGTATTTGACGAACAGCTGCTGACACCCGCCTCAAGCGTGAACGGTGAAAGCGAATCAGGTGAGCCGGCACTGCCTCTTCCCACCTCCTTCCTCATCCACAAGCTCAAACAAAGCCGCCAGGTAAAGTCACAGCGCATGGAATACTTCGACAGCCCCGTCCTCGGTGTGCTGGCCTGGATTACCTCTTTCGAGCTTGAAGATGAGCTTGAAGATGAGGCTGAAAGCCTTTCGGACTGAGCCTGGTTAGTTGTCCGCTAAAGACGCTAAAGACGCAAATTTCTATTGATCTATATTCTCGATTATCCCCAAAGGTAAGCACCGAAGCCTGTTTGCTGATCAAACCAGCTCAGCTGCACTATAAATCCGAGCTTTCAGAACACCAGAGCCATGTTGGCGTAGTGGCGCCTTGTATGAAGTTACCACCTCAGATTTTTTTAGCGTGCTTGGCGTCTTTAGCGGAAAATAAATTCAAGCTACCCGGCCATTCGGGCCGTGATATCGTAGTAATTTCCTGCACTGAAGCCGCCCGCCCAACAACATTTTGCGTCTTAGGTGTCTTTAACGGAAAATCATTGCTTATTTC
>JADFKH010000188.1 GCA_022565025.1 Pseudomonadota bacterium | reverse complement strand
GAAAATGCCGTTGACCGTCTGTCCGCAGTCCAATCTCCGTCTGGCTGTCGTCAAGGACATGAAGGACCATCCGATAAGGGCGATGCTTGCGGCTGGGCTGAAGGTCACTGTGAACTCGGCCGATCCGGCCTATTTCGGTGCTTATATGAATGACAATTTCAGCGCCCTGGTGGACGCAGTCGATCTGTCTGCGGATGAAATCGTCAAACTGGTCAAAAACAGCTTCAAGGCCTCGTTCCTGGACACCGATACAAAGCAGCAACACCTGGAGACCGTGCGGGCGGTAGCGGGGCGCTAATGGAAGTTTACTTCCTGGAATGGCTGAACCTGTTGCTGCGTTGGGCGCATTTCATTACCGGTGTTGCCTGGATCGGTGCTTCGTTCTATTTCAACTGGCTGGAAAACCACCTCGAAAGACAAAATGCCAAGGGCGGTATCGCAGGCGACCTGTGGGCCGTTCACGGGGGAGGGTTCTATTACCTGCAAAAATTCACAGTGGCCCCTGAACGCCTGCCTGCCAACCTGCACTGGTTCAAATGGGAGGCCTATTTTACCTGGATCACGGGTTTTGTATTGCTGTGCACACTCTATTACTGGAATGCCGGTGTGTTCATGGTGGACAGCCGGGTCGCGGACCTGTCCAGCCTGCAGGCGGTTGGTATCGGGATCGCTTCACTGGTGCTTTCCTGGCTGTTTTACGATGGTCTGTGTCGCTCCCCGCTGGCCAGGAAGCAGGCCCTGACGGCGTTGCTGATCTTCGCCTGGTTCGCTCTGCTCTCCTGGCTGCTGAGCCAGTTTCTCAGTGGCCGGGCCGCTTATATACATGTGGGGGCGGCCATCGGGACCATCATGGTGGCCAACGTATTTTTTGTCATCATTCCGTCCCAGAAAGACCTGGTAGAGGCGGTGAATGAGCAGCGGTTGCCTGATCCGCAAAAGGGCAAAAACGCCCTGGCGCGTTCACGGCACAATAACTATTTCACTCTGCCGGTACTGTTTATCATGATCAGCAGTCACTACGCCGGCACATTTGGCCATCCGTTGAATTGGCTGGTGCTGTTGGTGATTTCCATGGTTGGGGTGGGGATTCGTCACTGGTTCAACATCCGGCACCTGGAAAAACACAGTCCACTGGTGCTGCCTCTTTCCCTGTTGTTGCTGGCTGCGCTGATTTTTGCCTTGCGGCCCGAGCCAAAACTCGATCTTGTCGATGAAGTTACTTTCCCGCCGACGGCCACCATCATGCCGGTAATTCAGGCTCGCTGCGTTACTTGTCACGCTGCCAAGCCGGACCACCCGGGGTTTGCAGCGGCACCGTTGGGCGTACTATTGGAGGGCGAGGAAGCGGTTGATTTGCAGGCTTTGATTATTTTTAACGCGGTGATCGTCAAACAATCCATGCCGCTGGCAAATATTACCCAAATGAGTGATGAAGAACGAGATTTGATTGCCCGGTGGTATGCTGGAAGGATGCGCAGTAAAAATTGAGGGATGCTGATTCCGATGAGTAAAATAAAGAGGCAACACTGGTCAATGGCTGATATATCAGGCAAGGCCGTGAGCCGGCGGATCGCCATTGCGGGTGGGAAGATTCACCTGGGAGAGCAGGCATTTTCTCTGTTGATGGAAGGAAAACTGCCCAAAGGGGATCCACTGGCAATGGCGGAAATTGCCGGTATCCAGGCGGCAAAACAAACATCGTCTCTGATCCCGCTGTGCCACCCGATATCGCTTAACCGGGTAACGATCCACTCGGTTCCACGGCCTGACGATCATTCAGTGGAACTGTTTTGTGTGACCGAGATTGCGGAGAAAACGGGTGTGGAGATGGAAGCGCTTACCGGCTTGTCCGTTGCACTGCTGACCATCTGGGATCTGACCAAGCCGGTCAATGCGGCGCTGGAGATCAGCAATACACGCCTGCTGTTTAAATCGGGTGGAAAGCGTGGTACCTGGATCCATCCAGATGGTATGCCGGAAGAGGCGCAGGCGATCGTTAAAGATTTGCTTGGGGGATTGTAGAAGACCCAGGCCCGTGGTGTTTGCAGTTTACCCATTCGGCTTCGCCGTTTTCGTAGTGTTCTTTTTTCCAGATCGGCAGCCTGGCCTTGGTTTCGTCGATGATGTAACGGCAGGCTTGGAAAGCGGCATCCCGGTGTGGCGAGGAGACAGCCACAACGACCGCTAAATCGGTTATTTCCAATAATCCGCTACGGTGTACGCAGCAGGCATTATTCACTCCAAAGCGCTCAATGGCTTCATCGATGATGCCCTGGCCCTCTTTCACGGCCAGCGGCTCGTAGACTTCGTATTCCAGACGCAGCACACGCTGCCCCTCGTTGTGGTTACGCACCCAGCCATCGAACTGGACATAGGCGCCGCAGGCCGGGTCCAGCAATCGTTGCCTGAAAACATCCGGGTCAATGGCTTGCGCTGTGATTTCGAAGCGGTTCATCCGCCTGCCACCGGTGGGAAAAACAGCACTTCGTCACCCTCGCAAAGGGCCGTGTTCCAATCTGACATTTCATCGTTGATGGCAACCAGGGCAGCGGAATAGGATTGCAGCCCTGCATGCCTTGTGGCGCATTCGGCAAAAAGTGCAGCGGGGGTGCCTGCGCCGGTATTGACCGTTTCGGATCCGATGCCGGTTTCTTCCCGGTAGGCCGCAAAATACCTGACCTTGATGTTTTTCACCTGGTTCTAAATCTCCGAGGCTTAGATTGCGCCCAGCGGGTCATCCACCCATTCGGTACATTTCAACTTTTTTCTGGTCGTGTCCAGGCTGGCCGCGCTCTTCACTGTAGCGATCTTCCCGCCGTTCCCAGACGGACCTGATCCGTTCGCGCAGTTCGTCACGGTCCTGGTTGTGCCGGACCAGTGGCATCAGGTTGGTACCTTTGTTGGCGAACAGGCAGGTATAAAAAATTCCGTCGGCGGTGATACGGGCGCGCGTGCAGCCGCCACAAAAAGGAACGGAAATGGAGCTGATCAAGCCAATTTCACCCTGGCCGTCCACGTATTCGTAGCGTTGGGCGGTCTCGGCTGCGGTGCGCCTTTGCACCGGCCTGATCGGCCATTTGGCATTAATTTTTTTGATCCACTCAGCCGACGGTACCACTTCAGTAAGATTCCAGTGATTGCAATTGCCCACGTCCATGTATTCGATCAGGCGGACGCTGTGACCGCTGCCGCGGAAATGGGCCAGTAGATCCATGATCGTGTGATCGTTTACGCCGCGTTGTACCACGGTGTTGATCTTGATATGCGTGAAACCGGCTGATTCTGCGGCCGAGATACCGTTCAGGATTTGGGAGAGTTTGGCCTTGCCGCCACTCATCCGGTCGAGTATGGCCTCGTCCAGCGTATCCAGGCTGACCGTGATGCGGCCAAGGCCCGCTGCGGCCAGGTCGTCGGCCAGACGGGGCAGTATGACGCCATTGGTCGTCAGCGCGATGTCAGTGAGTTTGGGAATTGCCGCCAGCGCCTGAATCAGTCCGGGCAGTCCGGGCCGGACCAATGGTTCACCGCCGGTGATTCGAAGTTTGCGCACGCCCAGGTCGACAAAGGCTTGCACCAGGTCTTTGATCTCATGATCGGTCAGGAGCTTGACCAGGGGCAGAAAAATGCCGCGTCCGTGCAGTGAGTCTGCCGGCATGCAATAGGTGCAACGGAAATTGCAGCGGTCGATGACGGACATGCGCAACTCGCGGAGTGGGCGCTGCAAGCGATCTTGCAGTGGGGTCGGTTCTGCTATTTTGAGGGGTATCTGCATATTTCTATAGACCGATAGTCATCCCGTACCATTTCAACAACAAACGCGTTGCGACGTAAAGCACCAAAATTGCGGTCAGGCCTTTGACCCACCGTTCCGGAAGGTGCTTAGAGCCCAGGCGGCTGCCGATTTGTCCGCCAGCTACCACCACCAGGAACAGTGGCCAGGCATTGATCAACTGTTCTCCTGCCCACTGTTGTGCTGGCTCACTCGCTGCCTGTTTCATCAATTGTCCGCTCAAGCCGGCCATCGAGTTTAACAGTATAAACGCGCTGGAAGCAGCAGCGATTTTGTATGCTCCGGCCCACCGAGTCAGGTGCAACACAGGCGAGAGAAAAATGCCACCTCCAATACCCACTATACCCGAGAGCAATCCGATGGCCGCGCCTGAAGGCAGCCCGACCAGCCAGGGGTTTACCAGTCGATGACGATGATTGCTATTCACCCGGGACCCCCCGGCCAGCATTTGCACACCCGTTAGCAGCAGGGTAAACCCCAGCAGGCCCACGAACCATTGCTGGGAGACCGGGATGCGTCCTCCCAACCAGGCCATGGGGACCGACAGGGCGAGAAATGGCAGGATTTTCCGGAGGTTGATATGACCTTCGCGCCAGAACCAGTAAACGCCACCCGATACCACCAGGATATTGCAGATCAGGGCTATCGCTGGAATCAGGCGGTAATCGACGTCGGCCAGAACAAGCAGGGCGTTGTAGGTGGAACCGCCGCCGAATCCGACCATGGAATAAGCCAGGGCCGTGATAAAGAATGCCAGAGTCAGCAGTGCTGAGATCAATTTTTTGCCTGCTCCTGGAGCTGGGCTTTCTTGACCACCTGGTGATGTTTCAGTGTCCGGCGGTATACCTGAACCACCTTGTCGATACCCGACGGCTCCAGGGCGCCATTATTGCCTGCAGCGACATAGGTCGCATAGATACACGAGGCAGTCATCAGGGAACCCGAGACCATGACACTATCGATGTTTTCTTTCTTCAGGGCATTGGCGAGTTCGATGAACTTGTTGGTACAGTACTTGTGCTTTTCCTGATCGTTCACAACGGTGCTCCACAAAAATAGTGAAAGTCGCATATTGTAATAGGGTTAGCCTGAATATTGCATGAGTTGCTGGCGATTAGCGGTGTGACCGAAGGTGGTATCGGTTACCTGTATGCAGGACACGCTCGAGACATCCCTGTTCTGAAGCTTAATTTTAGCAGCTCAGACCATCCAGGAATGTCAGGCGTGTGAGGTTCAGGCTGCCGCCAGGGAAGCCCTCCTCGGTGGGTGAGAAGTCGGCAGTTCCGCGCTCGCAGTCAAGGCTGAGTTCCAGGGAACCCCAGGGCCTGATTTCAACTTTTGCGGGGTCGAAACCGGGGCCGAATATTCCGCCATGCGTGGTGAACATCTCCTCGAACAGCAGTTTGCCAGCAATGATTTCTCCGCCGCCGAAAAACCAGCGGCGGTTGCCCTGGGCATCGTAGCTGAACCAGTAAACAAGAACACGTTTGTCGATCAGCACTTCCAGCACATAGCCTTCCCCGGAATGTGCCGGATCGTACCAGGAACCACTCAAGCGGCCTGCAACGAGTTCAGGAGGCAGCAACGGCTTGCCGCAGTCGATGCCCATCACGCGGGACAGGCGCTGCAGGTTCAAACGTCCGTGGCGACGGCCGTTTCCGTCCCTGTCGATGAGCCAGTCCATGGCCCCGGTATCGCATCCCGAGAAGATGAAACTGGCCGATCCCACAATGGTTCGGGTCACTTTGCCGGGGTCGAAGCTCGGCCCGAAAATACCGCCCGCGGCCTGGAGCAATTCGTGAAAAAGAATCCGTCTGCCGCTTATTTCTCCCA
>JADFKH010000187.1 GCA_022565025.1 Pseudomonadota bacterium | reverse complement strand
TGTTTGTGTTTCGGTGGATGTGCCCGCCGCAGTTCTTCCACCACCTTCGGGAAGGAAAACCATTCCGGAATATCCAGCCCTTCAATCAGGCGGCGGCGGAATTCCGTGCCGGACAGGTTCAATACCTTGTCGCCCGGATCCGTTTCATCGGCGAGCATGTATTCCGCCTTGTTTTCCACGTACACCATCGTCTTGAACGGCACCATCGTGATGTCCAGTTCCTGCTCGTGTTGCCGGTAGAGCTCCTGCGCATCGTAAGGGCCGTAGAAGGGCTCGCCGTTGCGATCGTTGCCCGGTCCGGCGTGGTCGCGACCCACGATAAAATGTGTGCAGCCATAGTTTTTGCGGATGATGGCGTGCCACAAGGCTTCGCGGGGCCCGCCCATGCGCATGGCCAGGTTGAGCAGGCTCAGCGTGGTGGTCTGTTCCGGGTACTGCTCCAACACGTGCTCGTAGCAGCGGACCCGGGTGAAGTGATCGATATCGCCCGGTTTGGTCATGCCAACCACCGGCTGGATCAGCAGGTTGGCCTCGGCTTCGCGCGCTGCTCGGAAGGTCAGTTCCTGGTGTCCGCGGTGCAAAGGGTTGCGGGTCTGGAAGGCAACCACCTTGCGCCACCCGAGCTTGCGGAAGCGTCCGCGCAGCTCTGATGGGGAATCCCTGAGCAATTTGAAATCATAGAAAGTCGCAGGTTCGATCCCGTGCACTTTGCCGCCGAGGTAGATAGGTCCCGCTTTGTGCATCAAGTAGTCAACAGCCGGATGGCTGTCGTCGTTGGTGCCGAAAACCCGCTGCGCTTCGCTAGCTTTGTCCGGCTGCCAGATGTCGGAGACTTCCATGGTCGCGATCAGCACGCCTTCGACGTCGCGCAGGGCAATGGTGTCACCTGCGGAAAGGCTCCCGGCGAAATCCTCGCTGACATCCAGAGTGATGGGCATAGGCCACAAAATGCCGCTTTCCAGGCGCATCTCGTCACAAACTTTTTCATAGTCCGCCTGCTCCAGGAAACCTTCCAAGGGGGAGAATGCGCCGTTCAACAGCAGGTCCAGATCGCATAGCTGGCGTGGCGAAAGATCCCAGGAAGGGTAGTCGCTTGCGCGTAGTTTTTCTTCGTCGGCCTTGTGTTCTGCGAGGTAGAGTTCCTTGAGCTCGCCGCCGTGTGGTTGTTTGAAAGCGCCCATGTCATTTCCTTAAATTTGGTTCCGGCTAATATGTGTTGCCCGCCGTTCAAAATCAACTTTTAATATGGAATAAGTACAGGCTGTCATTCCAATCCGAGTGGGAGTCGTAACAGGCAGTTCCGATGGTGCTTCCCTGAGCCGTCGAAACATTCAGGGCTCGACTGTTTGCACAAATTCTTGCATTCTTGAGAAAGTTTGTGGCTAACCAGAGGACGAACTCCCATGCACCTTTCACGTTTCCCTCGAGTACGGCTTGCCCACTTGCCGACTCCGCTCGAAGCGCTTCCGCGCTTGTCGGAGCACTTGGATGGACCCAATCTCTACATCAAACGGGATGACTGCACCGGGCTTGCGACCGGCGGGAACAAGACGCGAAAGCTTGAGTTCCTGATGGCACAGGCACTCCAGGAAAAGGCCGACACGATCATCACGCAGGGTGCAGTGCAATCCAATCACGCGCGCCAGACGGCCGCTGCTGCTGCCAGGCTCGGCATGGGATGCGAGCTTCTTCTCGAAAATCGGGTTCAGGATCCGGATGACGCTTATCTGAATTCGGGTAACGTGCTGCTGGATCGACTGCTCGGCGCCAGGATGCATCACTATCCGAAAGATACCGACATGACCCAGGCCATGAGCGACCTTGCCGAAGAGCTTCGGCGCAAGGGAAAGCGTCCGTATATCATTCCCGGCGGTGGCTCGAACCCGGTCGGGGCACTTGGTTACGTCAACTGTGTGCTTGAATTGCTGGCGCAGGCCAATGAGCAGGGCTTGGTCATTGATCACCTGGTCCACGCCACCGGCAGCGCCGGTACCCAGGCTGGGCTGATTGTTGGTCTCAAGGCGATGCATAGCGCGATACCGTTGCTCGGTATCGGTGTAAACGCACCACAGGATCTCCAGGAGGAGCGTGTCTATACGCTTGCCGTCGAGACAGCACAGTTCATTGGTGCCGGAGGCTGCGTGCAGAGAAACGATGTCGTCGCCAATTGCGAATATGTGGGCGAGGGTTACGGCATAGCGACAGATTCGATGAAAAAGGCCGTGTCGCTACTGGCCCGGCTCGAAGGCATCCTGGCCGACCCGGTCTATACTGGCAAAGGGCTCGCCGGGATGTTCGATCTGATCAAAAAGGGCTACTTCAAGCAGGGTGAGAACGTTGTATTCCTGCACACCGGTGGCTCGGCAGGTCTGTTTGCATATTACCAGCAGTTTCTCTAAAGCCCGCAGCACCGGGCGTTGGCGATTTATGCTGGCAGCGTCCGTCGCCCCCGGGCGTAATCCACCGTGTGTCGGACCAGGATGTCCGTGGAAGACAGAAGAGGAATGGCGAAGTCGTCTGGCCCGACCATCAACGGGATCTCCGTACACCCTGCGATCAGGACCTCAGCCCCACGGCGATGTAGTCTCTCGCCAAGCTCAAGCAGGCTGTCGCGAACCGGTTGATCAAGCACACCGGATTTGATGCGGTACACAGCCTGCATGAATTGCTGTCTTTGCTCGTGGTTCCAGAGAATACTGTGCAAGTCACTTGCTTCCAGCGCCCGCTGGTAGAGTTGCGCGTCGAGACAACCGTCCGCCGCCATGACGCCGACCTTCTCGACACCTGGATGCTGGGCGTTGAGATCCTGCAGTACCATGTCGATCATGCTCAGGAACGGTATTGAGACCGCCTGCTCTATATCCGTCTGGAAAGCGTGTGCGGTATTGCAGGTCATGATCAGGAAATCGGCGCCTGCACGCTCAAGTCCAGCCGCCATATTGGCCAACAAGGGGCCTACCGATGAATCTTTGCCGGCAATTGCCGCATGGCGATTGGGTATTTGCGGGTTATGGTCGATCAATAAACGAAGGTGATCCTGTTCCGTCGCTGCAGGATTCAGCCGAACTAAGCGGGACATGAAATCGACGGTCGTCTCTGGTCCCATTCCGCCAAGCACGCCCGGAATCTTTTCCTGTTTCCTATGAATCATCCTATTAAAGTGCTCTTTGTATTAATCCGCGTTTGCTGTGTGATCACACCTTCGTGTCAGTATACTGCCGCAAGAGGCAAGGTCTTCATTAGCAAGTGTTGACAGGTCTGGATATAGAGGTATAAAGGTGGAATTTTCAAAGTTTGGCAAGCGCTTCACCCGTCACACGGGCGCCAGTGAGCTGATGGATGATATGGGCGCCGCGATGGATGGGTCTGGGTCAATGATTGGGCCCATGTTAATGCTGGGCGGCGGGAATCCGGCCCGTATCCCGGCAGTGGAACAGATCTTCAAGGACCAGTTGGCGGCAGTCATTGACCAGCCGGACGAGTTCTCCCGCATGGTGGGAAACTACTCCAGGCCGGCTGGTGAGGGCCGATTTCGCCGGGCGCTCGCCAGATTGCTGCACAACCAGTACGGTTGGGATCTCAGCGAAAACAATATCGCACTGACATCCGGGAGTCAGAATGCCTTTTTCATCCTGTTCAACCTGCTGGCCGGCGACATGGAGCGCACTGGCACCCACAAACAAATCCTGTTGCCCATGGCGCCTGAATACATTGGCTACTGCGACGTTGGGGTGAGCGAAAACATGTTTCACGCCAGCCGGCCGACCATCGAATACCTCGACCACAGGCTGTTCAAATACCATGTCGATTTTGACGCGATCGATGTGAGCGAGAACATCGGCGCGGTTTGCGTTTCGCGGCCCACCAATCCGACCGGAAACGTATTGACCGACGATGAGATCAACAAGCTGCTCGGGCTCGCCGAGGCCAGCGATGTGCCCTTGATTATCGATAACGCTTACGGCACGCCTTTTCCGCACATCATCTTCACTGAGGTGAAGCCGCTGTGGAACGAGAACATCATATTGTGCATGAGCCTGTCGAAGATCGGTCTGCCCGGCATCCGGACCGGCATTGTAATCGCGCGTGAGGAAATCATTTCCGCGGTCAGTTCGATGAACGCGGTCATGCATCTTTCTGTCAGTAGCGTTGGTGCGGTCTTGCTGCATAAATTGGTGGCCTCTGGTGAGATTATCAACATCAGCCACAACATCATTACGCCTTTTTACCGCAGCCGGGTTGAGCATGCGCTGGTGTGCGTGCGCAGTGAGTTCGAGGGTATCGAGTATCGCATTCACGTGCCAGAGGGGGCGTTGTTCCTGTGGCTCTGGTTTCCGGATCTGCCGATTACCAGTGCAGAGCTTTACTCGAGGCTCAAACGACGCGGTGTGCTGGTGTTATCGGGACACCATTTCTTTCCGGGGCTGAAGGAAGACTGGCGGCACAAGAATGAGTGCCTGCGCATGACCTATTCGCAGGATCCAGCAACGGTAGCCGCGGGCATTAGAATCATTGCTGAAGAAGTCCGCCGGGCCTGGGATTGAGCGTATTATTGGCAAATCTGAACAGGCGGAAGGATTTTCACATGGGCCCATTGGCAGGAATAAAAGTTGTGGAGATCGGTGCTCTCGGGCCGGCACCGGTTGCCGGCATGCTGTTGGCAGATCTTGGTGCCGAAGTGGTACTGATTGAACGGACCAGGAGCGATTCAATGTTGAGCCCCGGTAAGGACCGGAGCCACAGTGCGAAGGCCTTTTTCAACCGCGGAAAGAAATCGATTACACTGGACCTGAAAGAGCCTGATTCGATTGAAATTGCCCTTAAACTTATCAGTCGTTCCGATGCGCTAATCGAGGGGTTCCGTCCCGGGGTGATGGAACGCTTGGGTCTGGGACCGGATGAGTGTTTTGCGATCAACTCCAGGCTGGTCTATGGCCGCTTAACCGGCTGGGGCCAGGATGGCCCACTGGCCAAGGCAGCCGGCCATGATCTCAATTACATTGCTCTGACGGGGGCTTTGTTCTATTCAGGCCACAAGGATGAGTCGCCTTTTGCACCGCCGACCTATGTGGGTGATATCGGGGGAGGTGCATTTGTGTTGGCCCTTGGTGTCGTCTCCGCCTTGTTGCACGTCAGGGCGGGAGGAACAGGGCAAGTTATCGATACGGCCATTACGGATGGCACCGCCACGATGTCTACTTTATTGCTGTCGCTGCACCAGATGGGTTTGTGGACCAATAACCGCGCCGATAACATCCTCGACAGTGCCGCCCCCTGGTACGACACCTACGAATGTGCAGACGGTAAACATGTCACCATCGCAGCCCTTGAACCGCAGTTTTATAAAATCCTAATCGAGTTATTGGGCCTCGGTGAGGAACCGGATTTCACGGATCAAATGGACAGGAGTAAGTGGCCGTCAGCCAAGCTGAAGATGGCGCAGCTTTTTAAATCCAAAACACGGGGCGAATGGTGTGAGCTGTTGGAAGGTACGAATGCGTGTTTTGCGCCCGTCCTCAATTTTGAAGAAGCCCGGGTACATCCGCATAATGCGGCCCGCAAAACCTTCATTGATCCCGGCGGCATACTGCAACCCGCGCCCGCGCCCCGGTTTAGCTGGACAGACCTCGCTATCCAGTCTCC
>JADFKH010000186.1 GCA_022565025.1 Pseudomonadota bacterium | reverse complement strand
AGCTGGCGTATCGGCCGAGAGCCAAGTTCGCAGAGTCAATCAAGGTCGATAGGATCGAGATACTCCCGGAGGACGACGACCTACCGAGTCTTCTAGAGATCAAGGGGATTGAACCCGACCTGACCGGAGACGAGTCCTCGGAGGACTTCGTGAGAAGGATTCGCCTTGCCGAGTAGGAAGTCCTACTACTGGGACAGCTGCTGGTTCATTGCATGGATGAAGGACGAGAAGCGGAGCGAGGGTGAGCTCGGAGGTCTGCACGCCGTCATGACCGAGGTGCAGAACGACAAGCAAGTAGTTCTCGTAACATCGGTTCTCACCTACGTTGAGATTCTTCAGGGCAAAGTCTCTCCTGATAACTTGCAGCCCGAAATGTCCACACCGGAATTGACCCGGCGGCTGGTTGATGCCATTCACTCAGATAAGTACGCTGTCATCATTTGTAATGTAGCCAACCCGGACATGGTAGGACATACCGGCAGCCTCACCGCCGCGATAAAAGCCGTAGAATCAGTAGATGTCTGCCTGGCCAGGGTAAAGGCTGCAATTGACGAAGTTGGCGGGGAAATGCTGATCACAGCAGACCATGGCAATGTGGAACAAATGTTGGATGAATCCTCGGGGCAAAGCCACACTGCCCATACGACCAACCTCGTACCTTTCCTGTTCCACGGCCGGCCGGCAACGATCGCCGATACCGGTTCACTGCGGGACATTGCACCGACCATGCTCTATCTGCTGGGTTTGAGTCAGCCCGATGAAATGACCGGCAGCCCACTGACCCGCATAGCGCACTATGCGGGCTAACGAACTTGGCCGGTGACCCGGGGTAACACAAAGGCCTACTGGTGCTTGGTGCAGTCAGTGATCGCGGTCATTTATTGCAGCGCGTTGTGCTGCCCCGGGTCGGTGGCCGCACAAACTGACCGGGAAAGAGCAACAGCAGAATCCGCCCTGGAAGGCGTCATGAAAGAAATCGGGCTACTGCAGAAAAGCCTGGAAAGATCACGGGCGGAGCACGCCAGTGAATATGCCCGGTTGCGTGAAGTTGACCTTCAGATCCAGGCAGCTAACCTGGAATTTCGAACGCTGGAAAAGCAACGCCGGTCACACCTGGGCGAACTGGCCGGGCTGGAACGCCAGAGGAATGACTACTTGATCAAGCTGAAGCAGCGCCACGACCAGTTGGCGGAACAAATCAGGGCTTCTTACCGGCTGGACAGTCAATCCAGGTTAAAGTTGATTCTCAACCAGGACAGCCCGGCACAACTGGGCCGCATGCTGGCCTATTATGACTACATCAACCGTGCGCAGCTGGTTAAAATATCCGGCTTGAGAGAGGCTTTAACTACCCTTGAGACCATGCAACAATCGATCGATCAGGAACTATCGCGGCTTGCAATGGTTCAAACAGAGCAGCGGGCAGTCATGGACCAGCTGGATCAGCAACGCAAACAGCGCAGGACTCTGCTGGTGGAACTGGATGAGCGAATCGACGATGAAGAGTCACAGCTCAGGGAACTGGAACGCAACCAGCAGGACCTTGAAACGCTGTTGGAACGTCTCACCGACGTGCTGGCGGATATTCCAGCGGATCTGGGGAAACACCTGGGTGTCGCACGACAAAAGGGGCGAATACCCATGCCTGTCAAAGGCCCCGTACGTCACGCATTTGGTCAGAGCCGGGGTGGTGGTTTACACTGGCAGGGCTGGCTCATAGCGGCCGTGGCAGGCAGTGAAGTCAGCGCCGTCGCGTACGGCCGCGTAGCCTTCGCTGACTGGCTTCGCGGTTATGACCTGTTGATTATTATCGACCATGGCGAGGGTTTCATGAGTCTCTACGGGCATAATGAAAGCCTGTTGTATGAGGCCGGAGACTGGGTGGAACCCGGTGAGATCATCAGCGTCGTTGGTGTACGCACAGGTAATGACCAGGGCCTGTATTTCGAGCTGAGAAAAAACGGTAAATCCGTTGATCCTGCTGCCTGGCTCGCAAGATAACGAACCAATGAATAGGGAATAACTGGATAGGGAATAACTGTTTAAATGTGCAAATCACTTATTATTACCTTGATGTTACTGGCCTTCGTTTCCGTGGCCGTTTGCCAGGAAAACCCGGATGAAGCGGTGCAGTCAGGGCCTGGATCGTCCGACACTCAACTCACGTTGGATGACCTGCGAACTTTCACTGATGTATTCAGCCAGATTCGCAGAAATTACGTGGAGGAAGTGGATGACAAGACGCTGTTGAATGCCGCCATCAAAGGCATGCTGTCAGACCTGGATCCACACTCGTCCTATCTGCCAGCTGATGATTACAAACAACTGGACGACTCCGCCCATGGTCGCTTCAGCGGTATCGGGGTTGATGTCGGAATACAGGGGCGGAAAATTGTAGTCCGTAGGGTCATTTCTCCCAGCCCGGCCGACCGAGGTGGTATCAATCCGGGAGACATCATCACGGCAATCGACGGAAACCCGGTGAGAGGCCGCCTATTGCGCGATGCGCTCGACGAAATTAAGGGCGAACCGGGCAGCACCGTCACGCTTACTATTTTGCCTTCAGGTCCTGGCGGCAAAGAGCGCAAAGTGGAGTTAGTTCGGGAGTATGTCAACATCCCGGCCATGAGTTTCAAGTTGCTGGATCAACATTTTGGTTATTTCCGAATTTCATTTTTCCACAAGAACAGTGCAATAAACCTGGCCGAATCCCTGGCATCGATCGAGCAGGACGGCATCGAATTGCGTGGCCTGATTATCGATCTGAGGAACAACCCGGGCGGCGTGCTGCAAACGGCCGTGGAAATGGCTGACGGCTTTCTTGAAGAAGGTCTGATCGTTTCCACCAAGGGAAGGAACGCCACCATGCAAATGGAATTCAGAGCCAACGAAGGAGAATGGCTGCCAGGAGTCCCCCTGATTGTGCTGGTAGACCGCGGTTCAGCCTCAGCATCTGAAGTGCTGGCCGGTGCGCTGCAGGATCATGGCCGCGCATTGATCGTGGGTGAAAGGACCTTCGGCAAGGGATCGGTGCAATCGATCCTGCCACTGAGGAACGGCGCAGGGATCAAGCTGACAACAGCGAGGTATTACACACCATCGGGTCGCTCAATCCAGGCCGAGGGTATCCGTCCGGACCTGGTGGTCGAGCGAGTGGAGATCTTGGATGCAAATGATCAACGACTCCGGGAAGCTGATCTCGAGGGGCACCTGAGCAACGACACGGACACGAAAGCCATTATTCCCGATGTTTCAGTCCGTGCCGAAGATGATTTTCCACTGCACGAAGCTCTCAGCATCCTCAAAGGCGCTGGCATACTTTCCGCTAGCATCCGGTCTGCAGGCGCAGAACAAATAAAACAGGAGAAATGACGATGACGCGTGTGCTGGTACCTTTAGCCCAGGGCTGTGAAGAACTCGAGGCAGTAACCATCATTGACTTGCTCCGACGGGCAGATATTGAAGTGGTCGCTGCCGGGCTGGATGATGGGCCCGTAACAGCCAGCCGGGGGGTCAGGCTACTGCCTGACATGCCGCTCGATCAAGCATTGGAACAGGATTACGACATGGTGGTCCTACCCGGGGGATTGCCCGGCAGTGATCATCTCGCCGCGGACGAACGGGTGACGTCCCTGTTGAAAAACATGAATGAAACCGGCCGCTTCATCGGTGCTGTATGTGCCGCACCCAAAGTTCTCGCACGTACCGGAATACTGGACGGCAAGCAGGCAACCGCTTTCCCCGGGGTGTTGCAGGCGGAAAAACACGCAAATATCAGCGGCGACGCCGTGATCCGTGACGGGCGTGTGATCACGTCACGCTCCGCCGGGACCGTAATGGATTTCGCACTGGCAATCATCGAAGCCCTGCAGGGACGGGAATCCCGCGACAGTGTGGAGGCGAGCCTGGCTCGAAATTAACGGGAACGTTTTGAGGGTGAGATTGGGAATGGGGTGACATTCTCACCGGATTCACGGTCGCGAATCAGGCACTGTCCGCGCTTTTCCACTTCTTCCACGCGCAGCACGCTTTGGATGGGCAGGTGCAACACCTTGGCGCTGGCAAATTCCAGGCGCATTTTTTCCTCGGTGGGATCCACAACCAGGCCTTCACCCGTTTCGAACACCAGGTCGGAAACTTCGATAAAACCCCACAGCCCGCTCGAAGTCACACCTTCACTGAACAATTCGTACACTTTGCCCTGATTAAGAAAAATTATCTTGTAGAGTGGTTTGTCTGCCATTTCGCTTGTCGTTACCTGCCGGCCCGAGAATTATAGGCTACAGAATTATAGCCGTATTTGCACCAAAGCTTTGCCCATCAGGGTAATGCTCAGACCCAGTGCAAAGCCGGTCACATGTGTCCACCAGGCCACAGCAGCGTTAATGGGGCCAAATACGGTATAAAGCAACTGCAGCGTAAACCACGACCCGATCACCAACAGTGCCGGCACCCGCGCAAATTGCAGGTAAAGCCCGAGCGGTAGGAACAGCCCGATCCTGCGCCTGGGGAACAGCCCGAGATAAGCGCCCACAACCGCTGAAACCGCCCCACTGGCCCCAATGATGGGAGTATCAAGCAGCGGCACACGCAAGGCCACGATCACGTTAGCCAGTGCCCCGCCAAGCAGGAACACCGCCAACAGGCCGAAGGGACCAAGACGTTGTTCCAGCGGCATACCAAATACCCACAAGTACGCCAGGTTACCCACCAAGTGCAACCAGTTTGCATGAATAAAAATGGAGGTGACCACTGTCAGCATGGACAAATCCCACCACGAAGCAGCCGTTTGCTCCAGGATCTGTGCCAGCCTGGAAGGGTGCATTCCGCCCACTTCGATCATGGCCTGTTGAAGAACCGGACTGACGCCGTAATAGATCAGCAAAACTGCCAGGCAGACCAGGCCAATGCTGACGGTCACCAACGGCGGGTGTGGTGGGATTTCCGACCAGTTCGAGACAATGCCATTAGCCCGCATATTGCACCAGAATCCCGGATGATGGCGCCGGCCAGCTGCGGCTGGACGCCGGGCTGGACCGAAAGCCATAGCCGTAGCTATGGATAGAGGGAAGATCAAGTCCAGCCGTAGCTGGACAAGCCAGGGCCGGGATAGGCCTCGGGCCGGCTGGTGCAATATGCGGGCTTATCAACGGTTTCAGCCCTTGACGAGAAATCTGTAATTTCTGTAACGGAACACAGCGCCATCGCGCCGGATCTCATCCAGAACAACTCCGGCAGTGAGCTCTTCTTTTTCCACCAGCCTCTGACCATTGATCAACAAGAAGCGATCTTCGGGTTTCTCCGCGTAGACCAGCACGTTGATCCTGAACTCCGGCAATCCATCCCGCAATGCCTGGGGTATTTGCCAAAAACTGATCGGTTCACTCTGGTGTGGTCGCAGGCCGAACGAGCGCTTGGACGATGTCACGGCTTTTGTTTCTCGTGTGACTCGCGACTGATTCGGGGCCGGCTGAGACGCAACAGGGTCAGACGAATCCTGTGCAATGGCCGGGGAGGATAATTCTACTTGTTGATCAGTTTCATTATCTTTTTCTGCCTCGTAGGAATTGAATGACTGGCTCAATTTTTCCCGGCGCTGCTGGGCTACTGCGGTACTGCTGGGGGGGAGGATGGTCAATCCAGCCAGATCTT
>JADFKH010000185.1 GCA_022565025.1 Pseudomonadota bacterium | reverse complement strand
CGCGGGGTGGGCAACAAAATAATCTTCAATGTACTGGTTGACGTACCGGCCCCATGAGTCATCGGGCGACCCGGATTCGTTGCTTGGCGCATTCTCGATATCCGTGGCCGTTACCGGCAGCGCCGCATCCGCCAGTTCTTCGGCATCAGGGGAATCACCGGGCTGACAGGCTGCCAGGGTCAACAACAGGGCGATTAGAAAAACGGGGTTCAAGCCCGAATTGTTTATTCGCATTTGGAAACTCCGGTTTATTTCACGCCGTGCATAAGCCGGTTGATCAGCGGTGCAGCCACCAGGTAGGCGATACCGAAGCCAAGGCCAATCCAGAACAGCATCATATAAGTCTCGGCGTACTGGCCAATACCGGCGCCAGTCACAACAGCTTCTCCATGGCCGCCACCTCCACCAGATGCAATAGCGGCAAAGAGACCCGCTACATACTGTGCCATTGCAATTGAGAGGAACCAGCCGCCCATGGCCATGCCGGTCTCTTTCTCAGCCGCAAGTTTCGTGACCATGGACAAACCAATGGGAGACAGGCACAACTCGCCGGTCGTGTGCAGTAAATAAACCAAGGCCATGAAAATCCAGGGCACCAGCCCTGCAGCATTCTGAAAGTTGTTGATCGCGAACACCAGCAGCAAGAAGCCCAGGGCAACCTGGATCAGTCCCAGCGCAAATTTCCTCGGTATGGAGGGGTTGAAATTGCGCTTTTCAAGCCACGGCCAGATCGCAGCGAACAAAGGGGCGAAGAGCAGGATATACAGTGGGTTGAGGGATTGGAAGACACCGAAGCCACCGGCTTGCCAGGTTTCCATGCTGCCAAACATCGGCGTGACAAATTCACGTGCGAAGAAGTTCATCGAGCTTCCGGCCTGTTCGAACAGCGCCCAAAAGCAGGCGTTGGCCACGAACAGAATCAGCATCGCAATATAGCGGTGTAGCTGTACCTTATCGCCGGAGCGAATTCCGGCCATGATGAAATAGGCCATCAGCGCAATCATGATGCCGACCAGCAGGTAGCCGAGAATCGTGCTTTCCGACAAAAGGAAAAAGACCACGCCGGCCATCGCAATAGCCCCGGCGCCGACGGCGAAGAATCGACCCCACCCTTCCTTGCCTTCCTGTGGACGGCCAATAGGACCCAGAGACCTCTTGGCCACTTCCAGGAACAAGGTGGACAGGATCATGCCAATACCGGCTGCCAAAAATCCATACTTAAGGCCCCAGGTCGCACCGATCCATGCGGCCGTTACGAACGGAGCGATGAACGCTCCAAGATTAATGCCCATGTAGAAAATCGTAAAGCCCGAATCCCGCCGTATATCCCCGGGGGCGTACAGCTTGCCAACCATGGTCGAGATGTTGGGCTTGAACAGGCCGTTACCGGCCACGATCAGTGCGAGACCGACCAGGAACCAGTTCAGGTCCTCAATCAACAATACGAATAGCCCGGCAGCCATGATAATGGCCCCCAGCAAAATGGATCGCTGGTACCCCAGCACATGATCAGCGATATAACCGCCGATGATGGCCGTGGCATACACCAGTGCGGTGTAGCCGCCATAGACCAGGCTCGCTTCCGCATTGGCATTAGTACCCATGTGACTGAAAAAGGTCGTTGCGACGTAGACAGCAAGCACGGCGCGCATGCCGTAAAAGGCGAAACGCTCCCACATTTCGATATTAGACAGTTGCCAAAGGGTCTTGGGGTGTCCGAGAAACTCTCCCGGCGGGATGTTCGGGGCATTTGCCCTATCGGTTTGGGTACTCACTGATTTCCTCCGCGGGTAGATCATGCTTGATTGTTGGTTTGATCGGTTCCGGTATGCGCCGGAAAACGAAGTGCCGCAAGCATAACAGACACTTGGTTTTTTGGCCCGCAAAACGAACCCGAAGGTAAGAGCCCGCCTTACGGGCGAAAGAAGAAAAAATACAAATCGCCCGCAAGTGGTTTCCTGCGTGCGATAATCGCACACAACAATCAGGGCAACATTCAAGGTAAAGCCATGGACCACCAATCAGTGCAAAAATTCATCGATGAAGTCTGGATGGACTCCATCGTTCCCGAACTCGTCGAATACATCAAAATTCCCGCCAAGTCTCCGCATTTCGATGCTGACTGGGAAAAGGGCGGCTACATTGAGGCTGCGGTTCAACAAATTTTTGCCTGGTGCAAATCCCAGGATATCGCCGGGATGGAATGTGAAATCGTGCGATTGGCAGGACGAACGCCGTTGATCTTCATGGATATTCCCGGGGACAACGATGACACTATTTTGCTGTACGGGCACCTCGACAAGCAACCTGAAATGACTGGCTGGGCCGATGGCCTGGGGCCCTGGATCCCGGTCATCAAGGACGGCAAGCTATATGGCCGTGGCGGCGCAGATGATGGTTATGCCGCCTTTAGCTCACTGACAGCGATCATGGCGCTGCAGCGCGAGCAGATGCCACATGCGCGCTGCGTGGTCATTATCGAGGCCTGCGAAGAATCCGGCAGCTATGACCTGCCCCATTACATTGACCACCTCAAGGACCGTATCGGCACACCTTCGCTGGTGGTCTGCCTGGATTCAGGGGCAGGTAATTATGATCAGCTCTGGCTGACGGTCTCTCTGCGCGGAATGGCAGCCGGCACGCTGCGCGTCGATGTATTGGAAGAAGGTGTCCATTCGGGTTATGCATCCGGTATCGTTCCATCCAGCTTCCGGATTTTGCGCCAGTTGATCAGCCGGCTGGAAGATGAAAACACCGGCCGTGTATTGCCCGATTACCTCTACGCCGACATCTCCGACCAGCGTATGCGGCAAAATCAGCGCATGGCGGATGCCCTCGGTGACGGAGTCTTTGATGCTTACCCTTTTTGTGAAGGCGTAGAGCCCCAGGCGGAAAACAACCTGGAACGCATCCTGAACCGGACTTGGCGACCGGCCCTCTCGGTAACCGGTGCCGAAGGGATGCCTCCACTCGCCTCAGCGGGTAATGTGCTGCGCCCCTACACTGCACTGCAACTGTCGATGCGCCTGCCACCCACCGTGGACGGAGACGAAGCCACACTGAAAATCAAAGAAACGCTCGAAGCAAATCCTCCGCAAAACACCCATGTCAGTTTCGCAGCGGATCATCCCGCATCGGGTTGGAATGCGCCGGATATAGCACCATGGCTCGGCGCCTCGTTGGAAACAGCCTCACAGGCTGCCTACGGACAAAGTGTGATGTACATGGGTGAAGGTGGCACCATTCCGTTCATGGCCATGCTGGGAGACTTCTTCCCCCGTGCTCAGTTCATGATCACCGGTGTGTTGGGGCCAAATTCCAACGCACACGGGCCGAATGAATTTCTGCACATTCCCTACGCACGCAAGCTGACGGCCTGTGTGGCGCAGGTACTTGCCGATCACTATCACAGAGAGGCATGAACCGCCTCAATATTTACTGGGATCCTGGCCTGCATAGTGCACGAAGGCGGACCAATTAATGACTAAAACCTCACGAATTCATAAACTTATGGTTGAATTAACTCCATTACAAAAAGTATAGTTTGTCCTATCCGGGTTAGCTTTGCGGGTCGTCTTTGCCCTCGGCGCCCTGGAGGTATTTCCAGGCTGCCTTGATGTGTGACTCTGCCTCCTCTGAATCGTCCTGCAGCACTTTCTTCAGATCTTCCTGGTACTGGCGGGCTCTCAGACTGTATGCATGTTCGTCACCCCGGACTTCGTAGAGCTTTTGCAGTCCGGCCTCGTCGTGATGTTTGAAAGTGCGCATCACGTGGTAGGCCTGGGCATCCTCGTAACCCAGGAGTTTAAGCGCCTCTTCCCCCATGATCAGCGCAGAGCCAAATGTTTCACGAGTAATTACATCGGCGCCTGCTTCCATCAGTTCATAGGCATGCGAACGGTCATAGGCCCGGGCCAGCACACGCAGAGCGGGAAAATGTTGCTGCGCTGATTTAACCATCTGCACCGCCTTTTGGCGCTGATCGATGGCAATGACCAGCAAACGCGCTTTACCAGCACCGGCCGCCTGCAACAATTCAACCCGGCTGGCGTCACCGTAATACACCTTGTAACCGAAACGCCCGGTCAACTCGATCTGTCCCGCATCATGATCCAGCAGCGTGGTTTGAATCCCTTCCGCTTTTAGCAATCGGGATACGATCTGGCCAAATCGACCATAGCCGGCTACGATCACGGGATTGTCATCCGTATCAATTTTCTCATCTTCCGGGTGTGACACCGATTCGACAAAACGTGGCCGGATCGCTCGTTCATAAACAATGATCAGCAGGGGTGTGGCCATCATCGTGAGCACAACAACGACGATCAGCAGGTTCGCCAGATCGTGGTCCATCACCCGGTTTTGCGTGGCAAAGGCAAACAACAGAAAAGCAAACTCACTGCCCTGGGCCAACATGAAGGCAAACATCAGGTTGTCAGCCAGTTCCAAGCGGAAAATTCGGCCGAGAAGCAGCAACACGGCGAATTTGGTCACAATCAGCATCAGCACCAGCGAAAGGACCAGGCCGGGTTCGCCGGTGATGATGTTGAAATCGATACTGGCCCCTACTGCTATGAAAAACAGCCCCAGCAGCAAACCCTTGAAGGGTTCGATGTTGGACTCCAACTCGTGCCGGTATTCGCTTTCTGCCAGCACAACGCCGGCCAGGAAAGTTCCCAGTGCAGGCGACAGACCCACGTATTGCATCAGCAGGGTAATGCCTACCACCAACGCGAGTGCCGTTGCAATAAATACTTCACGGCTGCGTGTATCGGCTATCCAGCGGAATACCGGGCGGGTCAGGAAGCGGCCCGCTACAACAATTCCGAAAACGACTCCCAGCACAAGCAGGGCCTGCAGCCAGCCGGGCCGGTCGCCGTGTACTGCTTGGGACACGGCATCTGAAACCTGCTGATTGAATTCCGGCAGGGCAAGGAAGGGCAGCAGGGCGAGGATTGGAATCACCGCAATGTCCTGAAACAGCAAGACAGAGAAGCCTCCTCGACCCGCCTCGGTGTTTAGCCAGCCCTTTTCGTTAAGGGTTTGCAACACGATCGCGGTCGATGAAAGCGAAAGGGCCAGCCCGACCGCCACTGCGGTCTGCCACTCCAGTCCTAATGCAAATGCCAGGGCGCCAATCACAAGGGCTGAAAGGACGACCTGGGAACCCCCTAGGCCCAAAATAGGCACACGCATGCGCCAAAGTACACGTGGCTCTAACTCCAGGCCCACCAGGAACAGCATCAACACCACGCCAAACTCGGCGAAATGCATGACGTCCTGGCCTTCTTCGCCGACCAGTCCAAGTACGTGAGGCCCGATCATCAATCCGGCAATCAGGTACCCCAGCGCCGAACCCAGACCCAAGCGTTTGGCCAGTGGCACTGCCAGCACAGCCGCAGCAAGGTATACGAAAGCCTGGGAGAAAAATTCGCTAAACATGAAGCCTGGTGCCTGCCTGAATCGGACTTAGTCGAGTAGATCAGCCATTACTGGCTTTCACCCTCACAGAACCGGACGTGCGGATTTCCCGCATCCGGCTCTTCCGAGCAAGTAACCCGGATTGACCGGGAGCCAATTGTCCGGATGAGTGATTCTCGGCAGTGGCAGAATAAAGCGCTCGTTCAGCAAGCGTGTCAGCCTGTCTTTGCGA
>JADFKH010000184.1 GCA_022565025.1 Pseudomonadota bacterium | reverse complement strand
CGGCGCACACCGGATTATTTCCTGGTCACAACTCACGGCTGACCGGCAGATCGGCAAAGGCTACTCGATCTATATCTCAATGCCCCTCAAAGGTTTTCACATGAGCCTGGATGCCGAGGGTACGCTTAAACTCAATAAAGTCGGGAAGCAGCCAGGAGAGCGGATGGTGGGCAGCTTTGAGGTGACCAGCGACTCCGCGGGCACGAACACCATCCAGTTGGAAGGTGATTTCGACTTTCGTGTAGCGGAAGGTGCCCGGGAGGACTGCTAGAAATGTGGAAACAAATTCGCAATCTTGCCATTTTGTTACGCGTGACAGCCAGCTCCGATCTGCGTACTCAGCCCTTGTTTCCATCTTTTAACTGTTCAGGTTATTTATAGGAAACCTTTTCCACCCAGCGGGCACCTCGAATTGTTCCGGCGGAATCTTGTGGTCATTGATATCGGTCAATTCGCTGGTGATGCGGAACAGCACAACTGAACCGTCGGCGAGATTGGCCTGGTTTTCGATCGAAGTATTCGCCATGTCTGAGGGAGCCGGTTGAGGTTCGGTTTTTTGCTTCTTCTTACGAAAGCGCTTGAAAAATCCGGAAATAATTTCGCCACTGGCGGCACCCACGGCAGAACCGGCTATGGAGCCGCCCACGCTATCACCCATCGCCTCGGCTGTCTCCTGGGCGACTTTCTGACCCGCATGATAACCGGCAGTTTGGGCCGCAGCATCGGCAGCAGCGTTGGCTGCATTGCTCCACATGTCATCCATTGCGATCGGTTGTCCGCTCATTGCGCTACAGCTCTCTCCGCCCATTTCTATTTGCATCACAGTTTTCACCGGAAATCCTTGCAAATCGCCCGCTTCATCCATTACCTCTTCCCAACCTTCTTCGAACATGGATAAAAGACCACGAGACATGGCTTGTATGCCGGAAATCATATCCTCGGTGCCGAGTTTTTCAGCCAGCGCCTCTCTGAACTCCAAAGCCTCATCCCCACCCGGTATTTTTTTTGCCATCCAGTTTTCCATCGTCCATTTCAGCACACAGGTCTGGCCACTGTCGGGAACCGTGCAGGTTTCCTGAACGGTGATGATGTGTTGCTTCGCTTTCACATTCGCAAAACGCTTCCTTTCGCCGGTTTCTATCACGTCCATTTCGGGATCAGACCACTCGCATTCTTCTTCACTCACCGGCAGGGCGCCTGCACCGCCGCTTTGCTGCATCTCTTCGAGCTGCTTCATGCTTTCAGCTATTTGCGCGCGTAACTGCTGGAAGGTCATTTCAGAGTACTTCTGCTTGTCCGGCATCAGTTGCCAGGCCAGATCTTTGTCCAGTCGCATGATGCTGACGGTATCGAGGTTTTTCATCAAGGAACCCATGAGGCCGGACTTCGGCGCCATTTTAGTCTCTGACCTGGATTTGTCGCCTGCAATGGAAGTGGTCACCGTGCTTTGTGAAGCCAGCATTGACATGAAGCCACCCGCTTCCACGCTCATGCGTTGTTGCATGGTAATGTCCGCAAACGCGTTGCTTGCCGCCAATGCGAACAGGAATGTAATACAGCCAGAACAAAGTTGTTTGTTCATTACGAAGCACTCCTTGAAACGTTGCACCACTAAGAGTACAGGACGAATTAAAGCCCTTTTCCCAGAAATCTACGCAAGAAGGGAGACAGCCATCTTTCATCCCGTCAATAATCAGCCCGGTGCAAGCGATGACGTTGGATTTATCAAACCGAACCCGAAACCGTGGCGAAAAGCTCACGGTTTCAGTAAGCTGTCCGACGCCGCCACGAAATTTGCAAGATGCGAAGAAAACATCACATTGATGACGAAGCTGAAATCAACATCACACCGATGTTGGACATCGTTTTTATCATGCTTATCTTTTTTATCGTGACCACGTCATTCGTGAAGGAACAGGGTCTCGAAGTTTCCCGTCCGTCCAGTGCGCCACCCAAGGAAGTGCAACAGGATGATAGGGGTCCGATCGTAGTGCGAATCAATGCCAGCAGTCTGATCAGCGTGAAAGGTCGTATCCTGGAGCGCGCGGCTGTGCGGGCCAACCTGGAACGGGAGAAGGCTATAAAGCCGAGGTCTCCCCTTGTCGTTGCAGCGCACCCGGATGCAGATCTCGAGGCGCTGGTGACCATTCTGGACGCCGCGAAGGTCGTTGGAATCGAATCGGTCAGCGTGGCCACCACGACGCAGTAAGCCTAAATGGCTGATGTACTTCAAAAAGGAGTGTTTCTGGACCTGGAAACTGTGGATAACGGTGACCTGGATCGAGGTCGCCTTTCTTCGGGTGTGGCGGAATGGGACTGGCATGAATTCAGTGAACCGCAGCAAATTGCCGGGCGTATCCGCACAGCCGACGTGGTCATCAGCAACAAGTGCGTACTGGATCGTGCAGCACTGGAGTCGGCAGGAAATCTGAAACTGATTGCCCTGGCAGCCACGGGCACCAACAACGTGGATCTGGAAGCTGCCTCGGAGTTGGGAATCACGGTTTGTAATATTCGGGATTACGCAAGCAACTCGGTCGCGCAGCATGCCATCACGCTGATGCTGAACCTGCTGACCGCCCAGCCCTGGTACTGGCAAAGTGTACGCCACGGCGCCTGGAGCAATGCGCGCCAGTTTTGCCTGAACGACCGACCCATCCGGGAGTTCAGGGGTCTTAATTTCGGTGTGATCGGCTACGGTGTGCTGGGCAGGGCGACCGCAAAGCTGGCGGAAGCCATGGGCATGAAGGTGTTGATTGCCGAGCATAAAGGACGTGCCGTGCGAGCGGGCAGGGTGTCGTTTGATGAGCTTATTCAAAAGACAGATGTGCTGAGTATTCACTGCCCGCTCACGCAAGAAACCCGTGGCTTGATCGATCGTGAAGTCATGCACAGCATGCAACCAAGCGCCTTGCTGATCAATACGGCCCGGGGTGGGATCATCAATGAAGAACACCTGGCCGAGGCATTGCGCGAAGGGGTCATTGGCGGTGCAGGCGTGGATACATTGAGCGCGGAGCCGCCACCCCCGGACCACCCCCTGCTGGCACCTGATATACCCAACCTGATTGTTACTCCCCACAATGCCTGGGCCAGCAGGACCGCCCGGCAGGCTGCAGTGGATCAGCTGGCGAAGCTTATCAGGGCATTCATTGCCGGTGAACCGTTGCACCAGGTGAATTAGGAGTATTGCTTCGAGATTTCTTCTTCGGTGGAAATTCCCGGGGGCAGTTGCAGAAAGTAGCCGTTTTTCTCGAGCTCTTGTCTGACGGCCGAAACATCCACCCTTGCGAGCCTGCTTTTTCGTGAAAGCTCCAGCTTCATCACCCTCACCGGCGCTCCAAATATTTGTTGAAGTTCACCGGGCAGTTCCTGAAACTCGCAATGATCTGCCAGGTAAAGATAGGTGTCCGGTTTCCTGTCTGATTTATAGACAACACAATTCATATATTAATCGTCCAGATCGGGTATATGCAGTTTCTGTCCTGGGAATATCTGGTCCGGGTGCTCCAACAGATCGGTATTGGCATCGAATATTTTTGCATACTTTGAGCCGTCGCCGTACACGGTTTCAGCGATGTTCCACAGGGTATCGCCTGACTCGACCGTGTAGCTGCCTTGCTCCGCTGGCATCGCTTCGGGCTTGACTGCCGGGGTGGGTTCAGGTTCAGCTCGCGCCTCGTCGGCAGGTGCCGACGCTGGCTCCGGAGCCGCAACCGTTTTCTCGTCTGCTTCGGTATCAGCCTTGCCGCCCAATGCCTTTTTGACTGAATCCAAAATACCCATGTCTTCCTCCTCCTTTAACGGTTCATGCGGTTCTCGATCAACTGGGAGACCACATCAGGATCAGCCAGCGTCGAGGTATCACCCAGGCTCTCGTAGTCATTGGCCGCGATTTTACGCAGGATCCGCCGCATGATCTTGCCGGAACGCGTCTTGGGCAGGCCGGGCGCCCATTGCATCAGGTCCGGCGTCGCAATTGGCCCGATTTCCTTACGCACCCACTGCCTTAATTGGGCAAGGAGTTCAGCCGTTGGTTCCTGCCCAAGCACCAGGGTGACATAAGCATAGATCCCTTCGCCCTTGATGTCGTGAGGATAGCCAACGACGGCGGCTTCGGCAACTGCCTGGTGGCTAACCAGGGCGCTTTCGATTTCTGCGGTGCCGAGCCGGTGGCCGGATACATTCAGCACATCATCCACTCGACCGGTAATCCAGTAGTAACCGTCTGCGTCGCGACGCGCTCCGTCACCGGTGAAATAGTTGCCGGGAATGGTGGTGAAGTAGGTGTCGATAAAACGCTGGTGATCGCCGTACAATGTGCGCATTTGCCCGGGCCAGCTGTCCGTCAACACCAGCAGGCCATCGGCGGCGCCTTCGAGCCGCTTGCCCTGGTCATCGTACAGCGCGGGCTGCACCCCGGGCAGCGGCAGAGTGGCGGAGCCGGGCTTGAGGTCGGTGGCGCCGGGCAGTGGGCTGATCAGTATGCCGCCCGTCTCGGTCTGCCACCAGGTATCTACGATGGGACAGCGCTCATCACCAACGACCCGGTAATACCAGTCCCAAGCCTCGGGATTGATCGGTTCGCCCACGGTGCCCAGCAATCTCAGTGATTTCCTGGAGGTGGATTTAACCGGCCCGTCTCCCTCTCGCATCAGGGCGCGAATGGCCGTCGGTGCGGTGTAGCAAATGTTGACCTGGTGTTTGTCACAAATCTCCCAGAAGCGGCTCGGGGTGGGATATGTCGGTATGCCCTCGAACATCATCGTGATGGCGCCATTGGCCAGCGGTCCATAGACGATATAACTGTGCCCGGTCACCCAGCCTACGTCGGCCGTACACCAGTAAACATCGCCATCGTGGTAGTCAAACACGATCTCATGCGTGTAGGCGGCATAAACGAGGTAACCACCGGTGGTATGCAATACGCCCTTGGGTTTGCCGGTAGATCCGGACGTGTACAGGATGAACAACGGATCTTCAGCATTCATTTCCTCCACCGGGCAATGGTCAGAGACAGCAGTCGATTCTTGGTGGTACCAGTAGTCCCTGCCGGACGTCCACTGGATATCGCCCCCGGTGTTACGCACAACCAGCACCGAGCGCAGGCAGTCCATTACACCGTCAATATTGCAGGCGGCGTCGACATTGTCTTTCAGTGGTATCGTTTTGCCGCCACGCCGTCCCTCATCGGCGGTGATTACGGTATTGGAATCGCAGTCGATGATGCGGCCTGCCAGCGCATCCGGAGAAAAACCGCCAAAGACCACGGAGTGAATGGCGCCGATCCGGGCACAGGCCAGCATCGCGATGGCCGCTTCCGGGATCATCGGCATGTAAATCGTCACCCGGTCACCCTTGGTCACACCGAGTTTTTTCAAAATATTGGCCATCCGGCACACCCGCTGGTGCAACTGGCGATAGGTGATGTGTTCTTCACGGCCCGGGTCGTCTCCTTCCCAGATAATGGCCGTCTGATCGCCGCGCTGATCGAGGTGGCGGTCAATGCAGTTGTAGCAAGCGTTCAACACGCCGTCCTCGTACCAGCGGATGTGGAGGTCGGAGCGATCCAGAGAGACATCCTTGATCACGGTGGGGAATCGGATCCAGTCCAGGCGTTTTGCCGTGTCAGACCAGAACTGCTCGGCGTTCTCAACGGA